>NZ_VUOT01000023.1:0-132500 GCF_009829295.1 Nocardia sp. CY15 | reverse complement strand
CCTGCCGAAATCCGGGTCACGCGACGCACGACCGGCCGAGCGGGTGCTTCGACCTCACGACGCACCGAGCCACACAACGCAGCAGCGAGAAGACTCTACTGAGTTGACATCCGTTAGGAACTCAACGTCGACCGCGCGACCGGCGAAGTGCTTCCGCCCGCACAGGTGGTGCGCCGCGATGGTGATGACACCTATCTCGTGGTCGCGGCGGACAAGGGCACTGCGTCGTTCTCCGATATCGCCAATGATGTGGCGCAGAGTTATGGGTTCTGGCTGGGTGATGCGTTCGCCTCGGGTGGGTCGGCCGGTTACGACCACAAGGCGATGGGCATCACTGCCAAGGGTGCTTGGGAGAGCGTCAAGCGGCATTTCCGTGAGATGGAGCTCGATACGCAGTCGCAGGATTTCACTGTGGTCGGTGTCGGTGACATGAGCGGTGATGTGTTCGGTAACGGGATGTTGTTGTCGGAGCACATTCGTTTGGTGGCCGCGTTCGATCACCGTCACATTTTCCTCGATCCGGATCCTGATGCGGCGCGTTCGTTCCGGGAGCGGCAGCGGATGTTCGCGTTGCCGAGGTCGTCGTGGGCCGACTACGACACCTCCCTGATCAGCCCCGGCGGCGGCGTCTACGACCGCTCCGCCAAAGCGATCCCGGTGACGCCGGAGGTACGCGCGGCACTCGACCTGCCCGCGAGCGTGACCACCCTCTCCCCGCCGGAGATGATCAAAGCGATCCTGCTCGCCCCGGTCGACCTGCTGTGGAACGGCGGTATCGGCACCTACATCAAGGCGAGCATCGAGACCAACGCCGAAGTGGGCGACAAGTCCAACGACGCGGTCCGCGTGAACGCAGACCGGCTGCGGGTCAAGGTGATCGGCGAGGGCGGCAACCTCGGCGCGACAGCGCTGGGCCGCATCGAGTTCTGCCGGGCCGGCGGGCGGATGAACACCGACGCGCTGGACAACTCGGCGGGCGTGGACTGCTCCGACCACGAGGTCAACATCAAGATCCTGCTCGACGCCGTCGTCTCCAGCGGTGAACTCGCCGTCGCCGAGCGCAATCCGCTGCTGGCCTCGATGACAGACGAAGTCGCCGAGCTCGTCATGCGCGACAACATCTCGCAGAATTTCCGGCTGGGGATGTCGCGCGCCGACGCGGCGGGCATGTCCGGCGTGCACGCCAGGATGATCAACGACCTGGAACAGCGTCGCGGTCTGGACCGCGAGCTGGAGGCGCTGCCGACCGAGGCGGAGCTGGCCCGGCGCGCCGCCGAAGGGACCGGGCTCACCTCGCCCGAGCTGGCCAATCTGATGGCGCACGTGAAGCTGTCGCTCAAGTCCGACCTGCTGGCGGGCGACCTGCTCGACAGCGCGGCGTTCGCGTCGGTGCTGCCCGCCTACTTCCCCGCTCCGCTGCGGGAGCGGTTCGCCTCGGCTATCGGCAGGCACCCGCTGCGGCGGGAGATCGTGGCCACCGTCGTGGTCAACGAGATGGTGGACTACGGCGGGATCACCTACGCGTTCCGCCTCGCGGAAGAGGCCGGGGCGACCACCGACGACGCGGTGCGCGCGTACAAGGCCGCGGTGGAGATCTTCGATCTGCACGCGCTCTGGGAGTCGATCAGGCAGACGCCCATGTCCACGGCGGCGCGCAACGAGCTGGAATTGGAGACCAAGCGCACCTTGGACCGGGCATCGCGCTGGCTGCTGTCCAACCGGCCGCAGCCGATCGCGATCGGCGCGGACATCGCCAGGTACCGCGACGGCGTGCGTGCGCTGTCGGGACAGGTGCCCGCGTGGCTGACCGGCTATCTCACCGACGATCTCGCCGAACGCTCCCGGCGGTCGATCTCCCGGGGTGCGCCGCGAGAGCTGGCCGAAGAGGTGTTCGGTTTGATCCACCGCTTCCCGCTGCTGGACGTGCTGGACCTGGCCGAGATCGCCGAGCGCGATCCCGCGGAGGTCGCGGTGCTGTACTACGCGCTCAACGAGCACTTCCAGATCGAACGCCTGCTCACCGCGGTGGGCAAGTTGGAGCGTGGCGGGCGCTGGCGGGCGCTGGCGCGGCTGGCGGTCCGCGAGGATCTCTACGATTCGCTGCGGTCGCTGACCCTCGATGTGCTGACCGCGACCGAACCGCAGGACAGCACCGCCGAGAAGATCGCCTACTGGGAGTCGACCAACCGGTCGCGGCTGGCCCGTGCGGGTGCGTCGCTGGCGCAGATCTTCGCCGCCGAAACGCAGGATCTCGCCGCGCTCTCGGTGGCGGCGCGGCAGGTCCGCGGCATGGTGAGCGGCGGTGAGTCGACGGCGGTCGCACCGACGGTCGCGGGCTGATCGACCGCACGATGCCCGGAGGCAGGCGCGCTCGGCGTCAGCCTCCGGGCATCGGCGTTCCGCAGGCGCCGCAGAACTTGGCGTTCGGGCTCGATTCCGCGCCGCAGTTCGGGCAGTGTCGCGGCTGCGGTGCCAGGCGAGTCCCGCAGTTGATACAGAACTTCGCACCCGCCGGATTCGCGGACTGGCAGGTGGCGCAGGATGTCCCGCTCGTCTGCGGCGCCGCGGCCGGCAATTGCGGCGCGGGGGAGGGGTTGCCGACATGATGGCCGATGGCGTTCAAACTCAATGCCGCGCCGAGGAATCCGCCTTCGGCGCCGTGGTGGTGGCCGTGTGCGAAGCCTTGGCTCGCGCCGAGTGCGAGCTCGCCCGCGGCGTAACGCTGGAAGTCACCGGTGAGACCGATGTACTTGACGTCCTTGGCCAGGCGCTTGAGCCGGTCGGCGTCTTCCGGCGCCAGACTGATGTCGAAGTTGCCCATCCGCGGCACGCGCAGCCCGTAGTCGTAGAGCGCGGTATTGGTCTGGCGCAGCACGGCGTGCTCGATCGGCTGCAACTGCGCCGAGAGGCCGAGCACCTGCCAGTCGCCACGTGAGATGCCCTGCGTGACCGCAATCTTCATGGACTTCAACAACAAGTCGGCGCACCAGCTCTGCACCCGATCCTGATCGGTGAGATCGCCGGTACCCGCCAGCGCGGTGAGCAGTTCGGCCGGATCGCGGACGGTGAGGGCGAACTCGCCGAAGACGCGCAGAGTCACCACCTGCTCGCTGACCGGATCGAGGATGTCGGCCAGCCGTCCGCCGAAGCGAATCCCGGGGAACTCTCTGGTGGAGACGAAATACAGTTCGGCGCGGTAGAAGTTGCCGCCGGTGACGGTGTCGACGAGCGCGCCGAGCACGGGCAGTTCGTCGGCATCGATGCGATGGCGCCCCGGGCCCATCGCGGCGACCACGCGCCCGGCTTTGACGAAGAGCGCGAGCTCGTCGGCATTGACCATCGCACGGGTGTAGCGGCGGATGTTGACATCCGGCCACTTGTAGACCAGCTGGTTCTTGCGGTCCTCGGGGACCGCGATGAACTCCCGCTCGAACCAAGCCATCTGCGCTCCCTCATCCGTTCTCGCATCTAGCGTACCGATATCCGTTGGCACGATCAACGATCGAATCACGGATCGACGCTGATCGGATGCCCTTTTTCGAAGTCTTTGATGTCCAGCGTGTTACAAGCCGCGAATCGCTATTGAACGTGCTGCTATATAACGGTACATTGAGCGAAGTTATGATCGCCGTCACCTGAAAGGCCATCGCCATGACCACAGTTCGACCACCCGCGGAGGCGCCCGCGCAGGCTGCCGCGCTCGAAGACGAGGACTCGGGCTATCACAAATCGCTGCGCCCGCGCCAACTGCAGATGATCGCGATCGGTGGTGCGATCGGTACCGGGTTGTTCCTCGGTGCGGGTGGCCGACTGGCCAGTGCGGGCCCGGGTCTGTTCATCGTGTACGCCATCTGTGGCGTGTTCGTGTTCTTCATCCTGCGGGCGCTCGGTGAGCTGGTGCTGCATCGCCCCTCCTCGGGATCGTTCGTCTCCTACGCCCGCGAGTTCTACGGCGAGAAACTGGCATTCGCTGTCGGGTGGATGTACTTCTTCCACTGGTGCATGACCGGGATCGTAGATATCACCGCCATCGCGACCTATGTCCATTACTGGGGAGCGTTCGAGGCGATACCGCAGTGGGCGATCGCCCTGGTCTCCCTCGCCCTCGTGGTGAGCATCAACCTCGTGTCGGTGAAGTGGTTCGGCGAGCTCGAGTTCTGGGCCGCGCTGATCAAGGTGATCGCGCTGGTCACCTTCCTGATCGTAGGAACGGTGTTCCTCGCGGGACGCTTCAAGGTCGACGGCCAGGTCACCGGCCCGAGTGTCATCGCCGACAGCGGCGGGCTGTTCCCCAGCGGGTTGCTTCCGCTCGTCCTGGTCACCACCGGTGTGGTCTTCGCTTACGCGGCGGTCGAACTGGTCGGCACCGCGGCCGGTGAGGCGGAGAACCCCGAGAAGATCATGCCGCGCGCGATCAACTCGGTGATCGCCCGGATCGCGCTGTTCTACGTGGGTTCGCTGGTCCTGCTCGCGTTGCTGCTGCCGTACACCGCTTTCAAGAACGGGGAGAGTCCCTTCGTCACCTTCTTCTCGCGGCTCGGCGTGGACGGCGCGGGGTCTGTGATGAACCTCGTGGTGCTGACCGCGGCGTTCTCCAGCCTGAACGCCGGCCTCTACTCGACCGGCCGCATCCTGCGCTCGATGTCGATGAACGGCAGCGCGCCCACCATCGCGGCGCGGATGTCCGGCGGCGGCGTGCCCTACGTCGGCATCCTCGCCACCGGTGCGGTTGCGCTCATCGGCGTCGGCCTGAACGCGGTGGTGCCGGAGCAGGCGTTCGAGATCGTGCTGAACATGTCGGCGCTGGGCACCATTTTCGCGTGGGCCGCCATCGTGATCTGTCAGCTGCAGCTGTGGCGCTGGTCCAAGACCGGGCGTGCGGAGCGGCCGTCCTTCCGCCTGATCGGCGCGCCGTACACGAGCTTCGCGACGCTGGTGTTCCTGGCGGCCGTGGTGGTGCTGATGGCCTTCAGTGACGACCACGTCCAGCGCGGCGCGGTGATCGCGATGGTCGTCATCATGGTTCCCGCGCTCGTGGGCGGCTGGTTCCTCGCCCGCAAGCGGGTGCTGCAGATCGCGCAGATCCGTCAAGGCATCACCGGTCAGTTCCCGGTCCTGGCCGAGCGGCCGCTGCAGGCGCAGGGCGGCGGTGACCCGGTGGTGATTCTCGACAAGCCCGACGAAGAGTGAAGCAGTATCCGCCCCGGGCTGTTCGCCCGGGGCGGATCTATTCCCAATGTCGGGAACACTACTCGCGCGCGACGACAGGCGGCGGACCAGAATGAAACCGCGATTCCACGGCGGGTCTGAGAGGTTCGTATGCCGGAGCACCCCAGCGCATCCGACCGTCCACTTGCGCATCCGTGGGCGAATCGGCGAATGCGCGGCACCGAAGTGCCCCGGCGAACCTCGCACCCCTGGGCAACTCGGCATCTGCTCAAAACCGAGGTGCCTCCACGACTACCACCCAATCCGTGGTCGACACCGCGGTATGTCGAGCCACGTGCCGTGGCCGTCGACTCGGTTCCCGGCACCGTCGCGCCGGCGACCAGCCCGGATGTCGGCGGGGAACACACCATCGGCACCGCCGAGCTGTTGCTCGGCGCACTCGAGTCCGAACCCGGTTCCGGGCGCAGCGCGCGCTCGCGGCCGAGCGTGCGCAGATTGGGCGGCGGTCTGGTGTCCATGCCCAAGGTGAGCCCGCTCGATCCGCGCACCGCGGTCATGCAGGACCCGGAAGTGCCCGAGCACAAACGGTTCTGCTGGAAATGTCAGCATCCCGTCGGCCGTACTACCGAAGCCGGGCCGGGCCCCGTGGAGGGTGAGTGCGGCCGATGCGCCTCACCGTTCAACTTCCGGCCCTCGCTGCAGCCGGGGGAGATGGTCGCCGACCAGTACGAGGTCCAGGGCTGTCTGGCCCACGGCGGGTTGGGATGGATCTACCTGGCGGTCGATCGCAATGTGAGCGACCGCTGGGTGGTGCTGAAGGGGCTGCAGAACCCGCTCGACTTCGAGGCGCACGTGGTCGCCCTCGCCGAACGCCAATTCCTCTCCGAAGTGGCCTACCCCGGCATCGTCAAGATCCACAACTTCGTCAAGCATCGTTCCGGGCGCGATGTGGCCGACGGCTACATCGTCATGGAGTACGTCGGCGGGCGATCGCTGAAGAAGATGCTGGATCTGCGTGCGCCGGAGCGCATTCCGGTGTCCGAGGCGATCGCCTTCATGATGGAGATCCTGCCCGCGCTGGACTACCTGCACTCGTTCGGGTTGGCCTACAACGATCTCAAGCCGGACAACATCATGGTCAGCGAGGACGAGGTCAAGCTGATCGACCTCGGCGCGGTCGCCGCGATGGAGTCCTACGGCAGCATCTACGGCACCCCGGGCTACCAAGCGCCCGAGATCACCGAGACCGGTCCGACGGTGGCCTCGGACATCTACACCGTCGGACGGACGCTGGCCGCCCTGGTGCTGGACATGCCCAAGAATACCGAGGGCCACCAGCTGCCCGGCATCCCTTCGCCGGACGAGGAGCCACTGCTGCGCGACTACCCGGCTTTGTACCGGCTGCTGCGCCGCGCGACCGATCGGGATCCGCGCCGCCGCTTCCCGACCGCCTACTCGATGTACGGCCAGCTCGCCGGGGTCCTGCGCATGGTGCTGGCCTACGACACCGGTAAGGAACATCCGCAGGCGTCGCTGGAATTCGGCGCCATGCGCGGCGATTTCGGCATCGAGACGTTGATCGGGCAGACCGACGGCATGACCGACGGACGGCATCGCCTGCCCGCCCTGGACGCGCCGAGCGTCGTCGCGGCCCTGCCGGTTCCGCTGATCGACAGCGAGGACCCCAGCGCGGACCTGCTGTCCACGCTGCTGCACGGCGACCCCAGGCACGCACTGGACGCGCTGCGCCGCACCGCCGACCGGATCGTCTCCGGGACGATCCCCGAGCCGGAGACGTTCGAACTGGAGGGCACGCTGACCGCGGTGCGCGCGCACCTGGATCTGGGTGAGGTGGTGCAGGCCTGCGATCGGCTCGCCGATCTGCGGCCCGACTACGGCACGGACTGGCGCCTCGAGTGGTACTCCGCCGTCGCCGCCCTGCTGGACGGACAGTACGAGCGCGCCTACGAATACTTCGACCTGGTGCACGACATGCTGCCCGGCGAGATCGCTCCCGCGCTGGCGCTGGCGGCCACCGCGGAACTCACCCTCCAGCATCTCGGCGACTCCGCCGGCGACCACTGGCATCGGCTCGCCGAGGAGTACTACCGCACGGTGTGGCGGACCAACCACGGCGTCGTGAGCGCGGCCTTCGGCCTGGCACGCAGGCTCGCCGCCGACGGCGGGTTGCTGGAGGCCGTGGAGGTCCTCGATCAGGTGCCGGAGGCGTCGCGGTATCAGAGCGTGGCCCGCATGACCGGGTGCCTGCTGCTGGTCTCGCAACCGATCGCCGAGACGACCGAGGCCGACCTGCTGGAGGCGGCGGCGCGGCTGGATGCCGCGCCGGACGAACCACGGGCGCTGCAATTACAGGTCATCGTGGTGGGGGCGGCGCTGGAGTGGGTGCGCGCGGGCGGCCGGTCGGCCGATCCGGAGGCGACGCTGCTCAGCTTCCCGTTCACCTCGCTCGGGCTGCAACGGGGGCTCGAGTCGAGCCTGCGGGCGCTCGCGCGGATCTCCCCGCATCGCCTGCACCGCTATCGGCTGGTCGATCTGGCCAATTTCGTGCGGCCGAAGTCGAGGTGGTGACCGGCCTCAGGTCGTGTGCGCGGTGAGCATGAAAAGCGCGGGCGCGGCCAGGATCACCAGCAGCCACAGCCAGTTGCCCGTGGTCACCGCGAGCACCACCGAGAAGATCACGGCCGCCCCGGCGAGAACGACCAGGCGGGGCAGGGGGTTGACCGGCGTGGGCTCGGGCGCGGGCGGTGTGCTGCCCGGCAGCTCGGCGAACAGTTCGGCCAGCTGACTCCGGCTGGTCGCGGCCGCGACGGCCGCGCTGAGGTCGTCGAACTCGGTCAGGCTCAATCTGCCCGCGCCCAGATGCTGGGTCAGCTCACGCATCGCGCGCTCGCGGTCGGCGAGACTGGCCGGGGGACCCGCGGATTCACCCATGCCGGAAGGATAGGCGCAGCGGAAAAAGCGGGCACGGAGCGGATTTCCAGGGGCGGGAAGGACCCTCGCCGGACGTGTGTGCCGAGGGCGGCTCCACACCACGCCGACGATGTTTGCTGGTTTGTCGCTAGAGACCGGTCGGTCGCCCGGACAACGGCCGCCACCGGCGGTCGCTCCGTGTTGCGATGTGGTTTCCTTGAAGTATGACTGCGGGTGTGGAGTACACGATCGACGAGCTGGCGCGGGAGGCCGGTACGACCGTGCGCAGCCTGCGCGTTTACCACGAACGCGGTGTGCTGCCGCCCCCGCAGGTGAAGGGGCGTACCGGGTTCTACGGCGCCGACCACCTCAATCGCGTGCGGACCATCAGCAGACTGCTCGACCGTGGGATCAAAATCAACGGCATCAAGGAATTGCTCAACGCCTGGGACCGCGGTGACGACTTGGGGGACATTCTCGGGGTCGGCGAGCCCGGCGCGGCCGAGCCGGCCGTCGTCGAGGCCGGGGACACCATCGCGGCGACCGAACTCGCCGAGCGCTATCGCGACGTGCCCAACGGCCTGGCGCGCGTCGTCGCGGCGGGTCTGTACGAGCCCGTCGACGCGGCGACCTACCGGATCGCGGATCGCCGTCTGGCCCACAGTGTCGACCGCATGGCCTCCGCGGGCATCCCGGCCGCGGAGGTGCTCGGCGAGCTGGAGAAGCTGCGCGCCGACGCGGATCGGATCGCCCACCGCTACATGGATTTCTTCCGCCGGACCGCGTTGGCGTCGTTCCAGGATTCCGCTCGCGGCCCGGCGGAGGTCGCCGAGCTGGCGCAGCGGCTGGAAGCGACCAGGTCCGTTCCTGCGGAAATCGTCGCCGAACTCGTGAACCAGCTCGTCGCAAGGTATCTCGACCAGGACACCGAGCTTTCGGAGGCGCTGCCGGAGGGGTGATCGGTCACCCGGCACGCTTCACCCGTCGGGCCAGAAGTATTTCTGTTTCAGATTCCCATTGTTGGCAATACGGGGCAGTAACGTGCCGTTGCTCAGCGGTATATTGGTGTCGTCTGCGCGCGTTCCCAGTGTGCGCCGACCACCTACGGCCGACTACTTAAGTATGTCTCCGGCTGATCTACCGATGCGCCGAAGTGTCGCACTCCCCGACAATCTGAAAGTCGCACAAGGGCAGCAGGATGGGTGTGGGCACATGGGAAGCGTGACACTGTGGATGCAGATGTCGCTCGACGGCTTCGCGGAGGGGCCGGATCAGGAAATCCACTGGCCGGTGGTGGACGAGGAACTGTGCGAGTCGTTTCTGGACGAATTGCGCTCGGCCGACCTGTTCCTCTACGGCCGCAAGACCTACGAGATCATGGCGTCGTTCTGGCCGACCGCCGATGTGGATCCCGCGATCTCGGAGTTCTACGTGGATTTCGCGCGCTGCTGGAAGCAGACGCCCAAACTGGTCTTCTCTCGCACCATGGCCACCGCGGGCTGGAACACCCGGGTGGTCCGGGACGACCTCGTCGAGGAGATCACCGCGTTACGCGCGCAGCCGGGATACGACATGATCCTGTTCGGCGGCGCGGAGACGGCATCGGCCTTCATGAAGCACGACCTGATCGATGAGTACCGGTTGTTCGTGCACCCCATCCTGCTCGGCGGCGGGATCCCGCTGTTCCCGACGCCCGCGGTGGTGTCGGGGCTGCAACTGGTCGACGTGATGACCTTCGACAGCGCGGTGGTCCAGATGCATTACCAGCAGATGGCCCCCACCGGGTAGCAATCCGGCGCGGGAAGTGCGAAATGGGTCTCACCGCGCGCGAAAGCCGCCGGTGTCGTCCAGACGTAACCTCTGATTGTCGAGCGCGTTGCCGCGTCGTCGGCTAACTTTCGTTTTATGCCCCTGGTTCAGGCACGTGGCGACGTGCTGCCTGCATCCACCAGTGAATTCGTCGGCCGCGAAACGGAATTGGACCGGCTGGGCGCGATGCTGGACGGCGACGCCCGGCTGATCACCCTGGTCGGCCCCGGCGGGATCGGAAAGACGCGATTAGCCGCGGAAGTACTGCGCCGCAGCGCGCGCGGCAGGCACAGGCCGGTGTACTGGGCGCGGCTGGCCGGGCTGGAGGCCGACAGCTCCGCCACCGCGCAGGACGTGATGCAGTCGGCGGTGCGCACCGACCCGAGTTCGCCACCGACACGCGCCGCCCTGGTGCGCACCCTCGCCAGCGGTGACCGTTCCGCCGAGGGCGCGGTCCTGGTGCTGGACAACTGTGAACATCTGCTCGGTGCGGTCGCGGCGATGATCGCCGAGTTGCTGGAGGCCGCACCCGGGCTGACGATCCTGGCCACCAGCCGGGAACCGATCGGCTGGGCCGACGAGTACATCGTGGCCGTGCCCCCGCTCTCGCCGCGGCAGTCGCTCGAATTGTTCCGGCAGCGCGCCGAACTCATCGGACGGGCGATCCCGGACGAGCGCGAGCAGATGGCCGTCGCCGCGCGGATCTGCCGCCGAGTCGACCACAACCCGCTGTTCATCCGGCTGGCCGCGGCGCGCCTGCGGCACCAGCCGCCGGTCCGGGTGCTGCGCGAACTCACCGGGGACGCGGACGACAAACGCCTGCGCTGGACCCACGGGGCGAAGGCGGGCGCCGAGGAGCGTCACCGCGGCGTCTACGACGTGGTCGCCTGGTCCTTCGCATTGTGCAGCCCGTCCGAGCAGTTGCTGCTGGAGCGGCTGTCGGTCTTCGCCGCCGGGTACGAGACCGACGACGAGTCGCTGCGCGGCGGCATCGAGCTCGACGCCGCGATCGCGGTGTGCGCCGACGACACCCTGCCCGTGCGTTCGATCGAACACCTGCTGGAGCGCCTGACCGAACAGTCGCTGCTGTCGGCGCATCTCACCGCGACCACGGTCAGCTGGTACCTGGTCGAGAGTGTCCGCGTGTTCGCCCGCGACCGGCTGCGCCGCCGTGACCGCGGTGAATTCGATCGCCTCGCCGCGCGGCACCGCCGGTACTTCCGGGACAAGGTGGTCGCCGGACAGGCCATCTGGCTCGGCCCGCAGGATCAGGCCTGGCTGGCGTGGGCGCGATCGGCCTGGAACGACATCGTGCTCGGCATCGAATCGGGCTTGGCCGACCCGGCGGAGGCCGTGGTCGCGTTGGAGACCGCCACCGTCCTGCTCTCGATGAAGGTGCCGTACGTCAAGTCGGGCGCGGGCGCGCTCACCCGGTTGACCGAACGCGCACTCGAAGCGACCCGGTCCTGCGGCCTCGGTCCCTCCGGCCTCGCCGACCTGGCCACCGCGCTGCTCGGCTGGATCTCGTTGTGGCGGGGGCACACCGATCACATTCCCCGATTGCTCGCGGACTGCGCCGGCCTCCCCCCTGGAGCGGGCCCGCGCTACACCGACACGGATTTCGGCCTGCCCGCACCGGTGGAATGGATGTTGGGACTCGAGCTGATGCTGGTGCGCGGCGATCCGCGGGCGATCGCGGTCCTCACCCGCGCCCGGCGCAAGTTCACCGAGCAGGGCGACCGCATCGGCGCCGAGCGCAGTGACGTGTTCGTGGCATTCTGCTCCGCCCTCGTCGGCGACCGGCGACAGGCGCTGGAGAACACCGCGCGGTTCCTGGAGCGGTCGATGTCCTCCGGCTCGACGTTGTCGAGAGCATGGGCGGAGATCGCGCGCGCGGTGGCGCTGGCCAAGCACGGATCCGCAGCCGAGGCCGTGGCGTCGACCCACGCTGTCCTCACCCGCTACCGCGGTGAGCAGGACACCTGGACGGCGAGCTGGGCGGTGGGGGCGCACATCGTCGCGCGGGCCCAGGTCCTCGTCGCCGAACAGGCCGAGGGAGCCGATCGCACCGCGACCGTCGAGGCCGCGACGGAGATCGCCTATCTGCTCGGCAGCTTCAAGACGCGTCAGCGTTCGATGGGCATCGCCGTCGACCAGGTGCCCCTGATCGCCGCCGAGATCCGCAGAGCCGCGGAGATCGCCCGCGCGGTGCTCGGCGACCGGGCCTACGCCTCCGCCGAACGCCGCACGCGGCTGCGTCCCGAACTCGACGCGCTGTGGTGTCCGGCCACCGAGCCGGAGCGGGCCTCCCGCCGTCCGGACCGCTCGGCCGCGTCCCGGCCCGCGTCCCGGCGGCCGGTCCCGCGCTGGAGCGACCTGTCGGAAGCCGAGCAGGATGTCGCCGTCTTCGCGGCGGCGGGCTGGCCCAACAGCGCCATCGCCGGTCGTCGGCGCAGCTCCGTCCGGACCGTCGACGCGCAGGTCGCCGCGATCCGGCAGAAGCTCATGATCGCCTCGCGCGCCGAGATCGCGGGCCACATTCCCGACGAGCTCGCCGAACGGGTCCGGTACGAGTCCGAGCGGCGGCCCAGCCGCGGCCGCAAAGGGGGGAGCAGGCATCGGTAGACGGCTGCCTCCTCAGCGCCCAGGCGTGGGCGCGACGGCGGAACCCTGCTGTCCGGCCGCGCCCACTAGGCTGCTCGAGCGGTGTTTCTCGGGATCGGTAGGTGTGTCGGCATGTCGGAGGTGAACAGCGGTGGCGGCAACGGCCCCACCGCGCCCGTTGAGTTCGTGGGCAGGCACGCCGAACTGCGGCAGATCGACGCCCTGCTGAACTCGCCGAGCGCCCGGCTGATCACCCTGGTCGGGCCCGGCGGCATCGGCAAGACGACGTTGGCGGTCGAAGCCGTGCGACGGTATCGCGGTGCGGCGAGGCGCGCGGTCTACTGGACCCGCCTGGCCCGGCTCGCGGCAGGCGCTGAGACCGGCGCGGTTGCCGAGGAAGTGCTGCTATCGGTCGCGAAGAACGGCATCGCAGGCCGCTCCGCCTGGGACGGCTTGGTGGCGACCTTCACCGAGGGCGGCGCCGAGGAGGAGGCTCATCGGACCATTCTGGTCCTGGACAACTGCGAACATGTGCTCGGCGGGGTCGGCCCGCTCATCATCAGCCTGCTGCAGGCAGTCCCCGGCTTGACCATCGTCGCGACCAGCCGCGAGCCGATCGGCTGGATCGATGAATACCTGGTGACCGTGCCACCACTGTCCAGCCCGCACGCTCTCGAACTGTTCCGGCGGCGAGCCGAGCGCACCGGACGGCCGATCTCCGAAGACCCCGGACAGCTCGCCATCGCCACCCGGATCTGCGGCCACGTCGACAACAACCCGCTGTTCATCCGCCTGGCCGCGGCGCGGCTGCTGCACCGGCCACCGGCCATCGTGTTGCGCGAGTTGTCCGGTGACACCGACGATCGCCGCCTCCAGTGGACGCACGGCGCCAGGGGCGGCGTCGGCGAACGGCACCGCAGCGTGCGCGACGTGATCGCCTGGTCCTACGGGCTGTGCACCGCACGTGAACAGTTGCTGCTGGACCGGTTGTCGGTGTTCGCCACCGGTTGCGACGCCGAGAACGACGAGACGCCTTCGGGCGGAGCCGAACTCGACGCGATCGTGGCGGTGTGCGCGGACGCCGCGCTGCCCGTGGAGGAGATCGGCGGGCTGCTCGAGCGCCTGGTGGAACGCTCGCTGCTGTCGGCCCATTTCACCGCGACGACCGTGCGCTACTACCTGTTGGAAAGCGTCCGGGTGTTCGTGCGGGACCGCCTGTCCGTGCGCGGTGATCACCTGGACGAGGCGCGCCTGCTCGCCCGCCATCGGCGGCACTACCGGGATCGCGTCGCCGCGGGCCCGGCGACCTGGTACGGCCCGGGTGAACAGGAGTGGATCGCCTGGGCACGGGCGGCATGGGACAACATCCTCATCGCCGTAGAAACCAGCCTCTCCGATCCGGAGGAGGCCGTGGTCGGATTGGAGACCGCCGCGACACTGATGGCGTTGCGCGTGCCGTTCATCACCGGATCCAACCGCCCCATCACCAGCCTGACCGAACAGGCCCTGGAAGTCACCGCGCAGGTGGACCCGCCGCCGACCAGGCTGCGGATCAATGCGACCGCGCTGGTGGGCTGGATCGCGATCTGGCAGGGCAGGCACGCCTACACCGCGCAATTGCTCGACGAATGCGCCGCGGAGTGCCTGTCCGACCCGGATCTGCGGCGTCGCTGGCGTGACACGACGTCGGACGACGTCGGCCTGCCCGCCGCGGTCGAGTTCACCTGGGGTCTGGAACTGCTGTTGATCCACCTCGACATACGAGCGGTGGACGTTCTGGCCAGAGCGCGTGAGAAATTCGCCGCCTTGGGCGACCGAGCCGGGGAACAGCGCAGCGAACTGTTCGAGGCGCTCACCTACGCCAACCTCGGTGACGCGGACGTCGCGCTGGCGGCCGCGCGCAGGCATCTGGACCGGGCCCTCGCCTCCGACGCGGGCTGGGCGATCTCCTGGGCGGAGCTGGCGTGGATGATCGCGGTGTCCCGGCACGGCGATCCCCGCGAAGCGGTGAAACTCGGTCAGTCCACGTTGGAGCGCCTGCTGATCACGGGGGACACCTGGACGGCGGGCTGGGTGGCGCATTTCAGCATGATGGCGCTGACCTACCTGCTGTCCGCCCGGATCGACGCGGGGGACACCGACAGCGCCGCGGCAAAAGCCGCTGCCACCGAGATCGCCCATTTGCAGGGCGGAATCGCCACGCTGCACCGTTCGATGGGCATCGTCGCCGACCGGGTGACACTGGTGGCCCGCGGCACCGCCCAGGCGGTGGCGGCGGTCACCGCCGTCATCGGCGCCGAAGCCCACGCGGCGGCGGTCCAGCGCGGGGCCCGGCTGCGTCCCGAACGCGACGAACTGCAACTGTTTCTGCTCGGCAGATTGCCGATGGATCAGCTGCCGGACGCGCGTCCGCAAGCCAGGCCGACGGCTTCGCGCTGGGAGGAGTTGACCCGCGCGGAACGGGAGGTCGCCGTGCTGGCCGCGGCAGGCTGGGCCAACAGCGCCATCGCCGCGCGCCGGGGCAGTTCGATCCGGACTGTCGACGCGCAGGTGGCGTCCGTGCGCAGGAAGCTGATGGCGGCCACCAGGGCCGACATCAGCTGGCACGTCCCCGACCACCTCGAGGAGCGGATCCGGCTGGAGTCCGAGCGGCGGCCCGCGCGAACGCGAACACGCCCGTGACCATCGCGGCGGTCACGGGCGTGCGGAAAGCGGTGATGCGATCAGGTCAGGGAGCCGTCATAGCACAGGCTCGCCGAGCGCCAGGACGGCTGCGGTGCGGTACCCGGATCGAAGGACCACTGGTCGATCGGCCCGGCGGCTTTCCACCACACCGCGCCGCGTCCGTCCGACACCACCTGGTAGACGTCCTCGGAGCCTTCGATGAGCTGGCTGCCGACGCAGTAGTCGTTGTATTCGGTGCCGTACTGGCGTGCGCCCGGGCTGAACAGCCCCGCGGGGTGGGCGTATGCGCCGGGGTTGGGCACGGTGCTCGCCTGCCGCACCGCGTGTCCGCGATGCCAGTACGGTGTGCCGTGTCCGTCGGTCCCGCAGGCGAAGGTCCAGCCGCCGGCGACGACCGTCGTGCCTTGGCCGTAGGCTCCCCCGGCCCACAGGCAGGCAGCGCCCTGAGCCTCGGCGGTGCCCGCGCCGAGACTCAGGCCGCCCGCCGCCACCGCTGCCGCCGCCAGCAGGGTGAGCGTCTGTGCCGTGGCGCCGCGCTTGTCGCTGCGCGCCCGGCGAAGCCCGCTGAAGTTGATCATGTGTGTTTCTCTTTCGTGAGCTATCCCGGCCGGAGTGGATTTCCGGGATGGTGATACATCAAGTAATGCGCCGCTATATAGCGGTATGGTCAGTCCAGGCGGACGTAACGGAGATTTCGAGTGCGGGGGTGTGGGCCGGCTCCGCGGTTACCGGCACCAGCTGGCCTGCGGGCGGCAGACGGTGTAGCCGCTGCCGTCCGGGCGGGCCACCCGCGACCAGCTCGCACTGTCGGATGTGCCCGCGGTGACGGTGCCGCTCGGCGCGGGCTGATTCTGCCGCCGGTGGTAGTCGCGGACGGCCTGGTCGGCCTCCTCGGCGTCCAGCCGGTCGGTGTTCCGGTGGTGCTGGCCCATGGGGTCGATGTGGTGCCAGCCGGTGGTGTCGCCCGTGCCGTTGCGCGGGTTCGACGGACCGGAGTGCGACTCGGCGCCGGCGATCCCCGCCGCGCCCGCGGTGAGGGCGCCGACGATCGCGGCGCAGGTGAGCAGTCGCCGGGCGGCGGTGTGGCGGGTGGAATTGGCGGTCATCGTAAGTCTCCGTTCGAGATTGGAGCTGTGCGCGGCGGCGCGGTTGGGGATGCGGCGGTGCGGCGAACATCGGTGGTCCGAGTTGCCGCGCAAGGTGTGGGCGGGATAGGGATCGGGGCGGCATCCGTCGCGGAGGTGTCGTCCGCGGGGCGGTGCCGGTCGGCTCGGTCCCGGTCGTCGGGATGGGAAGAGCCCGGCCTGTCGTATCCGTGGCGGCCCGGGTCTGCGGGGCGCGGTGCCTCGACGGTGTCGGGCCCGGCCAGCGCCTCGGCCGGCGCCGGGATTTCCGGCGTGGCCGCTATCGCGCTCACGATCAGCGGGCGGACGAGCCAGGTCTGTGTCCGTCGCTGGTGCGGCGTGATGCCGGTCATCGTTCGCGTCCGTTCATCTCGCCACCTCGGGATCGGGGATCGGACCGGTGTGGTCCGATCTGCGAGTCCCTATCTATCGTGCCGTTGGATAACGTCACATTAATCGACGGGTCGCTTGTTGTCGAGCGCTTTTCTCACAGGTGGGAATGGTGGCTGTCGGAGAGCTCCATGACGGCACGGCACCTTTGAGCTGAGTGAGGCGCGGCGGCCGTGCTCGTCCGTACAGACGGCTCCTGTGGGCACGCACCACCTCGGGCCGCATTTCGATGGGTCCCGGGACAGGCGGGTACGCGAAAGGGCGCCCGCCGTATGGCGGGCGCCCTCTTCTGTCGGATCGCCGTGACGATCTGGCCGTCACGGCTGGATGGCGGCGTCGAAACGCCTGCAAGCCTTTCGGCGTGCGCACGCCACGATCAGCGTGCGGGGAACGGTCTCGATCAGGCTTCGGTGACGGCCGCGTACGCGGGAGCCACCGGCTCCTTGGCCACCGCGGGCGCACGCTTCGGCTCGGCGGCCGCGGCGTCGCGGAACGGTGCTTCGATCACAGCGCGCTCCCGCCACAGGTGGTACAACGCCATGGCGAAGATGGTCGTGCCGATCACGTTGGCCAGGAAGTGCCACCAGATGCGGTAGGTCGACGCGCCGGCGCCTGGGTCGAGCAAGCCGAAGATGGTCGACAAGCCGATCGCCTTGGCGCCGAACGCGACCGTCAGAGTCAGTGCGAGATGCTCGAGTCCGTGGATGCCTTGCATCAGCACGCCCATTCGGCCCCACTTGCGTGCCTTGCTCTCCAGTGCGTGGTGGGTGACCAGGGCGACGCCGACCAGTCCGGCGAGGAAGTGGAAGTTGCCGACCAAGTGCAGCAGCTCCATGCCCAGCGCGGGTTTCATGTGGTTCACCTGACCGAATCCGTTGGCCAGGCCGGTGCCCCACGGCGTCATCCACGCTGGTGCGTTCGGGTGCTGGATCCAGTACCCGACCTGAGCGACGTGTTCTTGGAAGTGACCGATCTGGGCGAGGACGCCCAGCGCGATCACGGCGAGTGCGGTGCGGAACATCCATGGTCGCAATGGTTTACGCAACGCGACGACCAGTACGGCGACGGCCGCCCACATGACGACCATCCAGGCCACCATCAATATCGCACCTAGGATTTCCAACCCGGTCGCTTCGGCTGTGTGGTTCATGGGGAACCGCCCTTCTGCGCGCCCTCCGGCAACGGCGACGGATGGGGAGTTGCTTACGGAAGCGCGTGGGAACGCGCTGTCCGCAAGATACAAGGCGGCTGGGGGTATTGTCCGAAGTTTCCGAATGTCCTGGGGGCCGCACAATTCGGCTGGTGTTATACCCGGGGACGTATTGCGCTTGTTCAGGCCGGTTCGAGGAATCCCTCGATGATGCGGCGGGCGCGGGCCGCGGCCGCCGGGTCGCCGATCCGCAATGCGGTATTGGTCGCGCAGAGCACCGCATCGATCTGGAAGGCGACCAGATCGACGTCCAGCTCGGCGATCTCACCGGCGGACGCCGCCGAACTCAACTCCCGCGCCAACAGTCGCACCCAGTCCCGCTGATCGCGGAACAGCGCATCACGGACCGGACCCGGCTTGCTGTCGTGCCCCGCCATATTGGCGGCACGGAAGCATCCGCCCGCGAACAGCGGCGTCTCGGCGTAGACCATCCAGTGCTCGACCAAGGCGCGCAGGCGAGCGACGCCGCGCGGCGCGGACCGGGCCGGTTCGACGACCGCCGCAACGAACCGTTCGCGCGCGTAGTCCACGGTGGCCACTTGCAGTGCTTCCTTGGTGCGGAAGAGGGTCTGGATCCCGGCCTTGCTCAACCCGGTGCCCTCGGCCAGCCTGCCGAAGCTGAGGCCGTCCAATCCCTCCAGCGAGGCGATGTCGACCGCTTGCCGCAGCACCGTGGCCCGAGTGCGCGCGCCGCGCAGCAGACGCTTGTCGGTGATGTCGTCGCTGTGCCGTGCCGGGAGCAGCACGGAGTCCTGGCCGCCTTCCATGCGGTCGATCGTACTTTCAGATGCGGACTTCGGCCCGCTCGTGGGGACCGCGGATTTCGGAGCGGAACCGGGAGGGCCTGTTCTCCGGTGCGCGGCACCGACAAGCTGCTGCGATGACCTGTGACCCCGCGCAGGTTCAGGCGCGCTGGTAGGGCCAGCTCCAGTCCGCGACCTCAGGGATGTCCTCACCGTGTTCTCTGGTCCAAGCGCGTGCCGTCCAGCGCGCGTCGACCATCTCCTGCCGCAGCCCCGCGGCACGCTCCCGCAGGCTCGGCACGCGATCGATCACGTCCATCACCAGGTGGTAGCGGTCCAGATCGTTGAGCATCACCATGTCGAACGGCGTGGTCGTCGTGCCGCGTTCCTTGTAACCGCGCACATGGAGCCCGTCGTGGTTGGCGCGCCGATAGGTCAGCCGGTGGACCAGCCACGGGTAGCCGTGGAAGGCGAAGATCACCGGTCGGTCGCGGGTGAACAGCGTGTCGAACTCGCTGTCGGTCAGCCCGTGCGGATGCTCGCCCTGCGGCTGCAACCGCATCAGGTCGACCACGTTGACCACCCGGACGCGCAGGTCGGGCAGTCGTTCGCGCAGGATCGCGGCGGCGGCGAGCGTCTCCAGCGTCGGTACGTCGCCCGCGCAGGCGAGTACCACATCCGGTGTGGTGCCGACTTCGTCCCGGTGCCCGGCCCACGGCCAGATGCCGATTCCGCGGGCGCAGTGCTCGGCGGCCTCGGTCACCGGCAGCCAGTCGGCCTGGGGCTGCTTGCCCGCGACCACCACGTTCACGTAGTGCCGGGAGCGCAGGCAGTGGTCGTAGGTGGACAGCAGCGTGTTGGCGTCCGGCGGCAGATACACCCGCACGATGGAAGCCTTCTTGTTCAACACCACGTCGAGGAAGCCAGGGTCCTGGTGGGTGAAGCCGTTGTGGTCCTGCCGCCAGACATGCGAGGACAGCAGGTAGTTCAGGCTGGGAATCGGACGCCGCCACGGCACCGCGGCACTGGCGTCGAGCCATTTGGCGTGCTGGTTGAACATGGCGTCCACGATGTGGATGAACGCCTCGTAGCAGGTGAACACGCCGTGCCTGCCGGTCAGCAGGTACCCCTCCAGCAGCCCCTGGCACATGTGTTCGGACAGCACCTCGACCACCCGGCCCGTCCGGTCGAGCTTCTCGTCGCGGGCATCGATCTCGGCCTGCCAGTCCCGGCCGGTGACCTCGAGGATGTCCTGCAGCCGGTTGCTGGCCAGTTCGTCCGGCGCGAAGGTGAGGAAATTGTCCGGATTGTTCCTGGTGACCTCCCGCAGCCAGGCGCCGAGCACCCTGGTGGCCGAGTGCTGGGTCGCGCCGGGCGCGGACACCTCGACACCGAAGTCACGCCAGTCCGGCAGGCGCAGGTCGCGCAGCAGCGCGCCGCCGTTGGCGACCGGATTGGCGCTCATCCGCCGATCGCCGCCGGGTACCTGATCGGTCAGTGCCTGCACCGGTGCGCCGCTGTCGTCGAACAGGTCCTCCGGGCGGTAGGAGCGCAGCCACTGCTCCAGGACCGCGCGGTGTTCGGCGTCGGTGCGGGCGCCGGGCAACGGGACCTGGTGCGCGCGGAAGGTGCCCTCGACCTGGTCGCCGTCCACCACCGGCGGACAAGTCCAGCCCTTGGGGGTGCGCAGCACGATCATCGGCCATGCGGGCCGCGCCCCATCGCCGCCGCCGCCTCGTGCGGCGCGCTGGACCCGATCGATGCGTTCCATGCTCGTGTCCACCGCCGCGGCCATCGCCTGATGGACCGCCGCGGGGTCGTCGCCCGCGACGACGATCGGCTCGTAACCGTATCCGCGCAGCAGGGTGAGCAGTTCCGGTTCGGGGATGCGGGCCAGGATGGTCGGATTGGCGATCTTGTACTCGTTCAGCGCCAGAATCGGCAGCACGGCGCCGTCGCGTGCCGGGTTGAGGAACTTGTTCGCATGCCAGCTCGTGGCCAGCGGCCCCGTCTCCGCCTCGCCGTCGCCGACCACGCAGAACACGGTGAGATCGGGGTTGTCCAGGGCGGCGCCGAAGGCGTGCAGCAGCGAGTACCCGAGTTCGCCGCCCTCGTGGAAGGAGCCGGGTGTCTCCGGTGCGCAGTGACTCGGCACCCCGCCGGGAAAGGAGAACTGGCGGAACAGCGCGCCCATACCGGTGGCGTCCCGGGGGATGTGGCTGTAGAACTCGGAGTACGTGCCCTCCAGCCAGGCGCACGCGTTCGGGCCGGGACCGCCGTGCCCGGGACCCGCGACGAAGACGGCGTTCAGGCCGCGGGCGCGGATCGCGCGATTGGCATGCGCCCAGACCAGATTCAGGCCCGGCACCGTGCCGAAGTGCCCGAGCAGCCGGGGCTTGATGTGCTCGGATCGCAGGGGCGCACGCAGCAGCGGGTTGGCCATCAGATAGATCTGGCCCACCGCGAGATAGTTGGCGGCCCGCCACCACGCATCGATCGACGTCAGCTCGTCGCGTTCCAACGGGCCCGGTACGTCCGCGAGCCGGTAGGGACGCGGGGCGACGGTTCGCCCGCCGGTGCTGCCGACGTTGTCGGCCGAGGTATCGCCACCTGCACTTGCCATGTGTGTCATGCGCCGACTCTCCTCACGCTCGGGGCATCGGGGGGACAGTGGCGCCGCAAGGGACCACCGCTCCGGGTCGTGCACTGTTGCCGACCGGAATCGGCAACGCCGGATGGAGAATTCACCGCCAGCCTAGCCGGGCGCGATGCCCCGCGGCGGCCGGAGCGTGTCGCGGGAAGCCTGTCCCACCCCGCGGCCGCTCGTGGTCTAGGGTCCGCGGCATGCACATTCTCGGAAGGATCATCGGGATCGGCGCCCTCGCCGCGACGACCATCGCGCTGGCGGCTTGCGGCTCGGACGACGAGCCGTCCGCCACGACCGTCTCCGCGCCGAACACCACGGCGGCGGGGCCTTCCGTCGCGCAGCGCCCGGCCACGCAGAGCAAAGGCCGGGAGTGCACCGCCGAGGACATCCGCGTCACCGGCGACTTCGGTGCGGCGCCGGACATCGCCATTCCGGACGACTGCGACCCGCCGCGGCAGTTGATCGTCAAGGATCTGATCGAGGGCAGCGGGCCCGGCGCCGAACCGGGGCAGCCGCTGACCATGAACTACGCGCTGGTGACCTGGTCGGACAAGAAGACGCTGGACAGCTCCTTCAACCGCGGCAAGCCGTTCCAGCTCTCCCTCGGCGCCGGCGATGTCATCGACGGCTGGGACCAGGGACTCGTCGGCGTCCGGGAGGGCTCGCGCCGACTGTTGATCGTGCCGCCGGAGCTGGGCTACGGCGCGGGCGGGCGTGGCATCGCGCCGTACGAGACGCTGGTCTTCGTCACCGACGCGGTGTCGGTGGGGAAGTAGCCAGGCCGCTCATGGCCCGCGGCAGGCACCGCCGGGTGCAGGCCCGCTCGGCCGGTCAACTAACCTGGTCGGGATGCGTGGCGTACGCCGCACCCCTCGTCGTCCCGGCCGAGGCCGGGACTCCGGATCGCCGACCAGCGCCGGTGGGGGAGTGCGGCTGCCAGCGTAGGGCCGCCTCGCCTGCCGTTCCGGCTTTCGGAGGGCGGGCTCTGGCACCGCAAACCGAACGTCAACCAGTACGAACAACGAACAAGGAGCATGTCCGTGAAGAGCACCGTCGAGCAGCTGAGCCCGACCCGGGTCCGGATCAATGTCGAGGTGCCCTTCGAGGAGTTGAAGCCGGATTTCGACCGCGCGTACAAGGCGCTGGCCAAGCAGGTCCGTATCCCCGGCTTCCGTCCCGGCAAGGCGCCCGCGAAGCTGCTCGAGGCTCGCCTCGGCCGTGGCGCGATCCTGGAGCAGGTCGTCAACGACGCGCTGCCGGGCCGCTACAGCGAGGCCGTCACCACCTCCGAGGTGAAGGTCATCGGCCAGCCCGACATCGAGATCACCAAGATCGAGGACGGCCAGGAACTCGCCTTCACCGCCGAGGTCGACGTGCGGCCGGAGATCACGCTGCCGGACTACGAGAGCATCGCGGTCACCGTCGACGCGTTCACCGTCGGCGACGAGGACATCGAGGAGCAGCTGCAGTCGCTGCGCCAGCGCTTCGGCACCCTGACGGGCGTCGAGCGTCCCGTGCGCGACGGCGACTTCGTCTCCATCGATCTCTCCGCGACCGTGGACGGCGAGGAGGTGGCCGAGGCCGCCACCACCGGCCTGTCCCACGAGGTCGGCTCCGGTCAGCTCATCGAGGGCCTGGACGAGGCGCTGGCCGGGTTGTCCGCCGGTGAGTCGAAGGAGTTCACCTCCAAGCTGGTCGCGGGCGAGCACGCGGGCAAGGACGCGGTCATCACCGTGACGGTGCAGTCGGTCAAGGAGCGTGAGCTGCCCGAGGCCGACGACGAGTTCGCCCAGTTGGCCAGCGAATTCGACACGCTGGAGGAGCTGAAGGCCGATCTGCGCAGCCGCGTCGAGCGGGTCAAGAAGGTGCAGCAGGCCGGGGAGATCCGGGACAAGGTGCTGGAGACCCTGCTCGAGCAGGTCGAGGTGCCGCTGCCCGAGGCCGTGGTGAAGGCCGAGATCGACGCCGTCACCCACGACGCGGTGCACGGCTTCGACCACGACGAGGCCAAGTTCGCCGAGGCGCTCGCGGCGCAGGGCAGCACCCGCGAGGAGTTCGACGCCGACACCAAGGAGGCCGCTGAGAAGTCGGTGAAGACCCAGCTGCTGCTGGACGCCATCGCCGAGGCGGAGGGCACCCAGGTCGGTCAGGAGGAGCTCACCGAGCGGATCCTGTTCCAGGCGCAGCGCTACGGCATGGCGCCGGAGCAGTTCATCCAGCAGGTGCAGCAGGCGGGCCAGCTCGGCGCGGTGTTCGCCGACGTGCGCCGCGGCAAGGCGCTGGCGGGCGTGGTCGGCAAGGTGACCGTCACCGATTCCGCGGGCAACCCGGTGGACACCACCGAAATGTTCGGCACTCCCGCCGATTCCGCGGACGAGGACAAGGCCGAGGAGACGGCTGCGGCGGACGCCGAATAATTTCATGGAATGTCGGTGCGGTCGACGCCCGAGAGGTGCGCTGATTGCGCTGTGAGCGAAGAAAGGGCGGTACCGGGAGTTCGGTGCCGCCCTGCTTCGTTAATGTTTGTGACGGCAAGTTGGATACGCCCTGTCCGATCGGGCGCGGCGGGTCCAACCAGTGATGGCTATGGGGCAACCCACAACGAGCCGGCGAGAGAAGGCAGGTATCCGTGACAATCAACCAGGCAGGGGTCATGACAACCGCGACTGCTGGTCTCAACCTCAGTGATTCGGTGTACGAGCGCCTGCTGCGTGAGCGCATCATCTTCCTCGGCACGCAGGTCGACGACGACATCGCCAACAAGCTGTGCGCGCAGATCCTGTTGCTGTCGGCGGAGGACCCCACCAGGGACATCTCGCTCTACATCAACTCGCCGGGCGGCTCGGTGACCGCGGGCATGGCCATCTACGACACGATGCAGTTCGCCGAGTGCGACATCGCCACCTACGGAATGGGCCTGGCCGCGTCCATGGGGCAGTTCCTGCTCACCGCGGGCACCAAGGGCAAGCGCTACGCGCTGCCGCACGCGCGCATCATGATGCACCAGCCGTCCGCGGGCATCGGCGGCTCGGCGGCCGACATCGCGATCATGGCCGAGCAGTTCGCGCACACCAAGCGCGAGCTGAACGAGCTGCAGGCGATGCACACCGGCAAGTCGGTCGAGCAGGTCACCGCCGACGCCGACCGCGACCGCTGGTTCACCGCGACCGAAGCCCTGGAATACGGCTTCATCGACCACGTGATCAGCCACGCGAATCAGGCCAACGGCGCCAAGAAGTAACGCACCGGATCACCCACAGGCCCCCGGACACCTCGAACGTCCGGCCGCCGCACCGACTTTGGAGACTCAGATGGCCAATTCGATCGACCCGCGCGCCGGCCTGTCCGGCATCGCACCGCAGAGCCCGCAGGCGCGCTATATCCTGCCGTCGTTCATCGAGCACTCGAGCTTCGGCGTCAAGGAGTCCAACCCCTACAACAAGCTGTTCGAGGAGCGCATCATCTTCCTCGGCGTGCAGGTGGACGACGCCTCGGCGAACGACATCATGGCGCAGCTGCTGGTGCTGGAGTCGCTGGACCCCGACCGCGACATCACCATGTACATCAACTCGCCGGGCGGCTCGTTCACCTCGTTGATGGCCATCTACGACACCATGCAGTACGTGCGCGCCGACGTCGCCACGGTCTGCCTGGGCCAGGCCGCCTCGGCCGCCGCCGTGCTGCTGGCCGCGGGCACCCCGGGCAAGCGCGCCTGCCTGCCCAACGCCCGCGTGCTGATCCACCAGCCCTCGCTGGAGGGTGGCATCCAGGGGCAGGTGTCGGACCTGGAGATCCAGGCCGCCGAGATCGAGCGCATGCGCCGCCTGATGGAGACCACGCTCGCGCGGCACACCGGCAAGGACGCCGATACCATCCGCAAGGACACCGACCGTGACAAGATCCTGACGGCCGAGGAGGCCAGGGAGTACGGGATCATCGACACGGTGTTCGACTACCGCAAGCTGAGCGCGCAGAAGTAATCAGGCGCCGATCGTCGCTTCCGGCGGAGCCGGGACGACGGGGGTGAATCGCCGATCCCGGTGGCGGTTCGCTCGGAAATCGCTCTACAAAAGGGAATTTCCGGCCGGGAAGTATGCCAATCGGCGTGCCGCCCGGCCGGGACCGCATACGCGCCGCCGCGGATGAGAATCTGTTCGAATCCCGGCGCGGCGCGATAGGTGGCCGGAGGTCTCGGTTGCCGATCCGACGGGCGGATCGCCTGTCGGTGTCGTGACAACTCGCACAACCCGCGCGAGAAACATGCGCGAGTTGTCGACCTCCATCCCGAACACCGGGTACGGTCAACCTAGGGACCTTTGCTCCCGGTTGACAGCACTGCCCCACCGGCCACGGATCAGCCGATGCGTTTGCGGCTGCGAAAGTGGTGGACAGCTGGCAACCTGGACGGACGGTTGCACGCGGACAAGGAAGTAGGGACCCACGAGATGGCGCGCATCGGAGATGGCGGCGATCTGCTGAAGTGCTCTTTCTGCGGAAAGAGCCAGAAGCAGGTCAAGAAGCTCATTGCGGGACCAGGGGTGTACATCTGCGACGAGTGCATCGATCTCTGCAACGAGATCATCGAGGAGGAACTCGCCGAGTCCAGCGAGGTCAAGCTCGATGAGCTGCCGAAGCCGGCCGAGATCCGCGACTTCCTGGAGAACTACGTCATCGGACAGGACACCGCCAAGCGCACTCTCGCGGTGGCCGTCTACAACCATTACAAGCGCATCCAGGCCGGTGACAAGGGCCGGGACAGCCGCGGCGAGACCGTCGAGCTGGCCAAGTCCAACATCCTGATGCTGGGTCCCACCGGCTGCGGCAAGACGTATCTGGCCCAGACGTTGGCGAAGATGCTGAACGTGCCGTTCGCCATCGCCGACGCTACCGCGCTCACCGAGGCCGGATATGTCGGCGAGGACGTCGAGAACATCCTGCTGAAGCTGATCCAGGCCGCGGACTACGACGTCAAGCGCGCCGAGACCGGCATCATCTACATCGATGAGGTCGACAAGATCGCTCGCAAGAGCGAGAACCCCTCGATCACCCGCGACGTGTCCGGTGAGGGCGTGCAGCAGGCGCTGCTGAAGATCCTGGAGGGCACCCAGGCGAGCGTGCCGCCGCAGGGCGGGCGCAAGCACCCGCACCAGGAGTTCATCCAGATCGACACCACCAACGTGCTGTTCATCGTGGCGGGCGCCTTCGCCGGCCTGGAAAAGATCATCTCCGACCGCACCGGCCATCGCGGCATCGGTTTCGGCGCCGAGGTGCGTTCCAAGGCCGAGATCGACACCACCGACCACTTCGCGGACGTCATGCCGGAGGATCTGATCAAGTTCGGCTTGATCCCCGAGTTCATCGGTCGTCTGCCCGTGGTCGCCTCGGTGACCAACCTGGACAAGGAATCGCTGGTCAAGATCCTGTCCGAGCCGAAGAACGCGCTGGTCAAGCAGTACGTCCGGTTGTTCGAGATGGACGGGGTCGACCTCGAGTTCACCGACGACGCGCTGGAGGCCGTCGCCGACCAGGCGATCCTGCGCGGCACCGGCGCGCGTGGCCTGCGGGCGATCATGGAGGAAGTCCTCCAGCCCGCGATGTACGACATCCCCAGCCGCGACGACGTCGCGAAGGTGGTCGTCAACGCGGACACCGTCAACGACAACGTGCTGCCCACCATCGTGCCGCGCAAGCCGCAGCGGCCGGAGCGCCGGGAGAAGTCGGCGTAATCCGGGTGTGGCGGCTTACCCGCGGGGGTACACCTTCGTGAGGGTTGAGCAAACAGCCTAGTTCCGGCGGCTGCGTCTTCTGGAGCGCTACATCACCCGCGAGCACTCCCTCTCGCGAGAACGCTGCGGGCGCGACTGGACCGAGGTCCTCATGTCGGCAGGCTTGGCCAACCCCACGTACGTCCTCAACGCTGCTCGCAATGCCGATCACCCCGCCGAGCGGCTCAAGATTTCCGTCACCGCCCCGAGCGAGCTGGTCACCCTCTGCGCGCTCGCGGGCGAGGTCGACCATTACACCGTCGAAGTTTTCCGCCGCAGGCTGATCGGCTCGCTGGGCACAGCGGCGCCCCTGGTGGTCGTCGATCTGTCCAAAGTCAGGTTCTTCGGCGTCGCCGGACTACAAGTCCTGATCGACGCGCGGTCCATGCTGGAGGAGACCGGCCGCAGGTTGCGTCTGGTCACCGGCCAGCCGTGCGTGGACCGGCTGCTGCAGCTGGCTGGTGACCGTGCGCGGTTCGAGGTCATGGCGAGTCTGGCCGACGCCGTGCTCGTCGCCGCCTGAAGCGGGTGTCCGTCGTTACGATCGGTTCATGTTTGCCAACCGGCGCCTGGAGCGCAAGGTCGACGCGTTGCACGTCAAGCTCGATCTGATCATGGCCCATCTGGGCATCGAGGCGCCGGTCGCGCCGCGGCCTGCGGTGCGGTCGGTCCCGCGGGGCGAGGGCATGGCGGAGATCGACGCATTACTGGCGCAGGGCAAGAAGATTCACGCGATCAAGCGGTACCGCGAGCTCACCGGCTGCGGGTTGAAAGAGGCCAAAGACGCGGTCGAACGGCGGTACCCGTACTGAGGACGCCGGAGTGGCAGGCCAGGGGCGGGGTTCGGCTCGCTGACCGCATCCGCGCCGGTTCGGGCAGGGGGTCGGCGTACGGCTCCGTGCTGACTTCCGTTGCGCCGCCGCGCAGTAGGACTAGCCGTGCGCGCTGTGCACCAGCGGGGCGTGCAGACCCGTCCGGGGGTCGGCGTCCGTGCCGCTCATGTCCGCAAGGGCACGTTCCGGCAAGGGCTCGTGCCCGATCGGGTCGGGCAGGTTACGCACCTGTTCGGTGGCGTAGCTGATCGCGCGACCGTAGCGCGCGCTCGCGGCGTCGTGGATGAGCAGCGCGACGCCGATCATCACCGGAGCAACCCCGTGCACGGCGGCGTCGAACCACCGCCCCTCGCTCACGTACGGGTAGGTGTTCAAGGCGACAGTGAGGGCCAGCAAGGCGATCTCGGCCGCGGCCACCTGGCTGCGGTTGTCCAGCACGCCCCACTCGGTGACCTTGTTCGTGCCGATCATGATGATGATCAGCGACACGCTGATCATCGCCTCGAGCAGGTAGCTGAACCAGTACAGCGGGTCGGTCGGCCCGCCCGGCGCGATGTTGTGCTGGACGTTGACCGCCGACCACAGCATCCCCGCCGCGACGACGCCCGCCAGCGCGCCGAGCGACCAGGAACGGTGCCGGTACAGCGACGCCAGCCGGGCGTGCGGGCTGGAGGCTCGGCGCTGCGCCGCAATGGCTTTGCGCGCCAGCAACAGGTCCCTGATCTCGGCTTTCTCGATGGCCTCCGAGGTGTGCCGCGCCCGGTCGGATGC
Source organism: Nocardia sp. CY15 (assembly GCF_009829295.1). Taxonomy (NCBI): domain Bacteria; kingdom Bacillati; phylum Actinomycetota; class Actinomycetes; order Mycobacteriales; family Nocardiaceae; genus Nocardia; species Nocardia sp. CY15. The sequence continues at coordinate 103,819 of NZ_VUOT01000023.1, read as the reverse complement.
CGCGGAGGACGCTTCGGCATGCTTCCAGCGCTGGTCGCGGTTCTGGGTCCGGATCCGTTCGGCCAGTTCGCGTTCGGCGAGCAGTTCCTCTTCCGACAGTGCGCCGGTCAGCGCCGGGTCGAACTGGTAGGCGAGACGGCCGCGGGCCTTCTCGACCCGCCTCGCCAGCCGTTCGATGTCGTCGTCCGGGGTCTGTTCGTCGAGCATGCGGCTCCAAAACGGTCGGGCGGAGGGGAACTCGAGAAATCGAAGACGCCGGCACGGCTACCGTGCGGGGAAATTCGCAGCGGTAGCTCGCTGACCGGGGCACGGCCAGGCGACGTCGACACCCCTTATTCTTAGTGCATTCCAGGCCGCAGCGACAGTCCGGAGTGGATGCGGCGCCGAAGTGCCAGGTCGGCGGAGACCTTTTCCCAGCGCCGCAGCCCCTTTCACGCCCAGGGCACACGGCAGGAATCGGTGCTGAAACCCTGTGCGGTGATCCCGAGCGCGGAATTGAACCGGGCGCGCGAGTTTTCCAGCGCGATGTGATAGCCGAGCTCCACCACACCGGCCCGGCCGAAGCGCCGCTCGAGGTCGGCGACCTGCTCGTCGGTGACCGCGGTTGGCGTGGCGGTCATCGCGTCGGCGTAGGCGATGGCGGCGCGCTCGTCGTCGGAGTACAGCGGCGAGGTCGCGTAGTCGGCGATGTGTTCGAGCCGGGCGATGTCCAGCTCGCCCAGGCGCATGAGCATGGCGCCGAAGTCGACGCACCACGAACAGCCGATCGTCCACGCCGTGCGATAGACGGCGATCTCGCGGATAACGGCGGGCAGGACGGTGCTGGCCCGGTCCACCATGGTCTCGTGCACCGCGTTGGCGGTAAGCAGCTTCGGATGGTTGGCGGTGACGGCGAAGGGCTCCGGCACTTCGCGGAAGCGGCGCTTGGCCAGCCGGTACAGCAGTTTGGTCACCGGCCCCGCCTGCTGCGGGGTGACGGCGGCGATCCGAGTGGCGCCCATGTCGATCTCCTTCGATCAGCGGATGTGGTTCCTACTTCTCGGACGAGAGACCGGGCCGGAATGTGATGGGGCGACGGTGTGAGCCGGCACACGGCCGCCGGGCGGGTCACTCGGGGTCGACCCGCATGTCCTCCTGGCTCCAGTAGGCGCGCATTCCGGTGATCCGGCCTTCCTCGTCGAACTCCATCACGTCGATCGGCGACAGGACGAAGCGCTGCCCACCGACCTTGGTGACGATGGTGAACGCGAACGCGGCCTGGTTGCCCGCGACCCTGACATCCTCGGGCCGCAGCTCGGTCTCCCGGTCCAGGGCGGCGATCACCTCGTAGAACTCGCGGATGGCGTCGTGGCCGCGCTTGGGCGGGGTGCCGACCGGGTCCTCCACGACCGCGTCGGGCGTGTACAGATCGACGATGTCCTCGGTCGGGCCCGAGCCGACCAGCTTGACGTACTGCTCGACCACATCGCGGATCTGCTTGGCCATCGAGTCTCCTCTTGCAGTGAAACGTGTTCTAGTTTTGTAGCCTAGCAAGTTCGCGAGTCCGATTCGATCCCTTGCGCCGCGTCCAGCACGACAATCCGCACGCCGGTGGCCAACAGCGCGGTGGCCGACAACCCGAACAGTGTGCGGAAGGCGTCGCTGAAATGGGACGGACTGGCGAATCCTGCCTCGGCCGACGCGACCGTGAGATTCGCGCCTTCGGCGATCGCGCGGCCGACGCCGAGCATCCTGGCCCAGAGCCGATACCGCCGGAACGAGGTTCCTGCCTGCGCCGCGAACAAGCGCAGGAAGCGTGACTCGGACAGGTGCGCCGCCGCGGCGAACCGCCCTGCGGTGAATTCGCGCGCGGGATTGGCGAGCAGCGCCGCCATCGCCTCCGTCACGCGACCGTCCAACACCGGGACCGGCGCGGCGCCGACGAGGTCGGCCAGTTCGTGCGGATCGGGACACGGGCCGCTCGCGGCGGTCGTCAGCGCGCTCTCCGCTCGGTGACCGAGTCCGAAACCGCTGTCCCATAGGAGCATTCGGTCGTGACATGCCCGGGCGCTGCGCGAGCCCGGATCCAGATAGCAGAACATCATGTGATCGCCGCCCGCGACCACGCGATGTACCCGGCGTGGCGGGATCAGCGCGCTGCGTGCGGTACGCGCTATGCCGTCGGCCTCCAGCGTGAGCGTGGCGTCCACCCCGACGGCAAGGCAGTCGACCGCGGTGGAATGCGCCGCCAAGTGCAGCGACGGTCCGCGATAGATCGCCTGCCCGGGCCACAGCCACAATGCTGCGGGCGAGGGCGTCCCCGGCGGAATGCTCGGCCCCATGCCGTCATGCTGTCACGGGCCACGCTGCCACGGGCCGTGGATCCGACTGTGTGATGTTGTGGTCGGCGCGGTGACGGCGCCGCTCGGTGTGGGCCGATCGCGCCGGATGTGGGGGATCGTCGTTGATCCCCCTGGTTCGCCGTTGAACCATGAACCGCGCTGAGTGTTCGCTGAATTTGTCGGGAACGGGGCACCCCGTGTTACTGCGCAGCGATGGCCTCCTCGGAATAATCGCCGTAACGCGGCGCACCGGCGTTGCGGTAGGTGCCGATGACGATGCCGCTGCCGGTCACCCGCGATTCCGTGAGCTCGAGCCCGGTCGGCTGCACATCGGTGCTGAACAGGCGCTTACCGGTGCCGAGAAGTACCGGGAAGGTGAGCAGGTGAAGGGTGTCGATCAGGCCGTGGGCCAACAAGGTGCGGGCCAGGTTGCCGCTGCCGTGCGTCTGGAGTTCGCGGCCGGGCCGCTGCTTCAGCGCGGTCACTTCGGCGACGAGTTCGCCACGCAGTAGCTCGGTGCCCGGCCATGCGGCGCGCTCCAGGGTTCGGCTGGCGACGTGCTTGGGCAGGGCGTTGAGCTTGGTGGCCACCGGGTTGTCCGGATCGGTGATCTTCGGCCAGTAACCGGCGAAGATCTCGTAGGTACGCCGTCCGAGCAAGAACGCGTCCGCGCGATCGAAAACCGCGTCGATGAACGCGCCGAAATCCGCGTCGCCGAACGGCACCGACCAGCCTCCATGGGTGAATCCGCCGCTGGTGTCCTCCTGCGGGCCGCCGGGTGCTTGGCACACGCCGTCCAGGGTGACGAACTGGGTGAGGGACAGCTCCATGACGTGGTGTTCCTTTCGTCCTTTTCGCCCGTCGGGCGTCGGCCGTTCACCGATTCCGACGGCGTGGACCGGGGAAATTCATCGCTATTTCCGCTGCTCGTGCCCCGGTGTGTCGAGCTTGCGCTGCCGGTGCCGTGCTGTTTACTCGGTCCGGTCAACCAGAGGTTCGAGTGACGAGTGGAAAGCGGAGGAGACATGGCACTGCCTACCATGACCGCAGAGCAGCGCACCGAGGCATTGGCCAAGGCGGCTGCGGTCCGCAAGGCACGCTCCGAACTGATCGGCAAGGTGAAGGAAGGCAAGGTCTCGGTCGCGGACCTGCTGAAGAAGGCCGACTCCGACGAGCTGGTCAAGAAGACCAAGGTGGCCGCGGTGATCAAGGCCCTGCCCGGTGTCGGCCCGGTGAAGGCCGCGAAGCTGATGGACCAGGCGGAGATCCCCGAGGACCGCCGCATCGGCGGTCTCGGCGCACGTCAGCGCGCGGCGCTGCTCGAAGCGCTGAAGGACTGACCCGGGGAACTCGGCGTTATCCGCGGACGCACCGGATCACGCCCGTGGTGATCGCCCACGGGCGTCCCGGACTCGCCGACCGGGCCTCGATCATCGAGACGTGCGTGGACGGCGGCGCGGGAAACGCAGCGTGATCGGCTGCGGTTCCGACAGGGGCAGCTCGCCACGCGGCGGAACGAAGACACAGACGACTCCGCCGACCACGAGCAGGAACGCCGCGACGAGGCTGGCCGTGAAACTGGCCGCGCCCAGCTCGGCGGGCTTGTGGGAGACGTGGTACAGGAAATGGGGGATACCGAAGGTCAGCCAGCCGATGCCCGCGATCCGGGCCGCCGTGGTGCCGTCGACGACCAGCGCGGCGATCGTCACCGCGGTCAGCGCGAGGAAGAAGGACCCGACGTCGGCCGCGAGATGGTGGTTGTACGGGCCGTCGGCCGCCACCCAGCGTGCGCCGAATCCCGGGAAGCTGGTGTACCAGGAGTGCGGCGCCAGCGTGGCCCACAGACCGACGACGGCGCCTTGCACCGCCAAAACGGCCAGTACGATCCGGGTGAGCAGCAGGCGGCGGTACTGCTCGAACCGCATCCGCACCCGCAGGCCCCCGGAGTTTCCCTCCACCGAGATCCGCATCGGCCGCTCCGTTCTCACCGAATCCGTTTCGGCTCTGTGCAGCCACGGTAAGACGGGTGTCCGGCCGGAGCAATAGTGAGTCAGGCCAACAACGAGTCCGTGCCCGGATCGGTGCCGATCCGCTCGGGGGCGCTGTAGACGTTCATGGTGTCGCCGCGGAGGAAGCCGACCAGGCTGAGTCCGGCCTCGGCGGCGAGGTCGACCGCGAGGGAGCTGGGCGCGGAGACCGCGCCGAGCATCGGGATGCCGGCCATGACGGCTTTCTGCACCAGTTCGAACGAGGCGCGCCCACTGACGATGAGCACCAGATCGTGAGCGGGGACCCGGGTTTCGCGCAGCGCCCAGCCGATCACCTTGTCCACCGCGTTGTGCCTGCCGATGTCCTCGCGCACCGCCAGCGCTGAGCCTTCGGCGGTGAACAACCCCGCGGCATGCAAGCCGCCGGTGGCGTCGAACACCGATTGGCGGTCGCGCAGCATGCCGGGCATGGCGGCCAGCACACGGGAATCCACCACGAGGCCGCCGGCGGGCAGGGGGAATCGCGTGCGGGTGCGTACCTCCTCGAGGGCACTCTTGCCGCACAGGCCGCAGGCGCCGGTGGTGAGGAAATTCCGCTTCGTCACCGGGACGGGTGCGCGCAGGGTGACGTCGAGGACGTTGTAGGTGTTGCGACCCTGGTCGTCGGTGCCCGCGCAGTAGCGGGCCGCCACGATGTCCTCGGCGGAGCCGATCATGCCTTCGCTCAACAGGAATCCGTGCACGAGGTCGACGTCGTTGCCGGGGGTGCGCATGGTGACCGTCAGAGATTGCCCGCCGATGCGGATTTCCAGCGGTTCCTCGACGGCGAGGGTGTCCGGACGACGGATCTCCCCGGTGGGCGAGATCCGCAGCATCCGGCGGCGGGCGGTGACGCGACTCATGCTGTCTCCTTGTCTGCATGAGCGGGGCCCTGACTCCCGCCCTGACCGCTCACGCCGGTGCTCGCTTCGAATCGGATGGTGACCGCTTTGGAGACGGGTGTGTTGGACCGTTTCGCGACGTGGTCCAGTGGTACCAGAGGATTCGTTTCGGGGTAGTAGGCGGCGGCGTTGCCGCGTGGGGTGGGATAGGAGACCAGGCGGAAGCCTTCGACGCGGCGTTCGGTGCCGTCGGTCCACTCGGAGACGATGTCGACCAGGTCGCCGTCGGTGAAGCCGAACGCGGTGATGTCGTCGGGGTGGACCAGGACGACTTTGCGGCCGTGGTGGATGCCGCGGTAGCGGTCGTCGAGGCCGTAGATGGTGGTGTTGTACTGGTCGTGGCTGCGCAGCGTTTGCAGGATCAGCCTGCCCTCGGGGACCGGCAGCCAGGTCAGTTCGTTGACCGCGAAGTTGGCCTTGCCGGTGGCGGTACGGAATTCGCGGGCGTCGCGCGGCGGGTGGGGTAACTGGAAGCCGTTGCGCTGCCGAACTTTACGGTTGTAGTCGGTGCAGCCGGGTACGACGCGGGAGATGGCGTCGCGGATGGCGTCGTAGTCGCGGGCGAAACGCGCCCACCCCACCGCGTGATCGGCGCCGAAGAGTTCCGCGGCGAGTTCGCAGACGATGGCGACTTCGCTGCGCAGGTGTTCGCTGACGGGCTTCAGCCGACCGGTGGACAGGTGCACCATCGACATCGAGTCCTCCACCGAGACTTGATGTTTGGTGCCGTCCGGGGCGAGGTCGATGTCGGTGCGCCCGAGGGTGGGCAGGATGAGCGCGGTGCGGCCGTGCACGACGTGGCTGCGGTTGAGTTTGGTGGAGACCTGCACGGTGAGCGCGCAGCCGCGCAGCGCTGCCTCGGTCACGGCGGTGTCGGGGGTGGCGGAGACGAAGTTGCCGCCCATGCCGAAGAAGACTTTCGCGTGCCCGTCACGCATGGCGCGGATGGCCGCGACGGTGTCGAGGCCGTGCTCGCGCGGGCTGGTGATGCCGAACTCGCGATCGAGAGCGCCGAGGAAGGTCTCGGGCATCTTCTCCCAGATGCCCATGGTGCGGTCACCCTGGACGTTGGAGTGGCCCCGCACCGGGCACACACCCGCGCCCGGTTTCCCGATCATGCCGCGCAACAGCAGCAGGTTGGTGGCCTCCTCGATGGTGGCCACGGCATGGGCCTGCTGGGTCAGGCCCATCGCCCAGCACAGGATGATGTTGCGCGAGCGTGCGAACAGCTCGGCGGTGTGCTCGAGTTCGGCCGCGCTCAGGCCGGTCGCTTCTTCCACAGTGGCGAGATCGACGGCACGCGCGTGCTTTTCGTAGTCGGCATAGCCCGCGCAGTGGGCGTCGACGAACGCGCGGTCGACCACCGTGCCGGGCGCGCGGTCCTCGGCTTCCAGTAGCAGGCGGCCCAGCGCCTGGAACAGGGCCAGGTCACCGCCGAGGCGGATCTGCAGGAAGTCGTCGGCGATCGGCACACCGGTGGTGATCCCTTTCACCGTCTGCGGATCGCGGAAGCCGAGCAGCCCGGTCTCCGGCAGCGGGTTCACCGCGACGATCCGGGCGCCCTTCGCTTTGGCTGCGGCGAGCGCGCTGAGCATCCGCGGATGGTTGGTGCCCGGGTTCTGTCCCGCGACGACGATCAAGTCGGCCTTTTCGAAGTCATCGATGGAGATCGAGCCCTTGCCTATCCCGATCGAGCTCGACAGCGCCGTACCAGAGGACTCGTGACACATGTTGGAGCAGTCCGGCAGATTGTTGGTGCCGTAACTGCGTACCAGCAGCTGATAGAGAAACGCGGTCTCGTTGCTGGTGCGGCCTGAGGTGTAGAACACCGCCTCGTCGGGCGAGTCCAAGCCGCGCAGTGTATGTGCGATCAACCGGTAGGCCTCCTCCCAGGTGATGGGGGAGTAATGGGTGTCGCCGGGCCGCAGCACCATCGGGTGAGTCAGCCTGCCCTGCTGCCCGAGCCAGTAGCCGGACTTCTCGCTCAGCTCGGCGATCGAGTGCGCGGCGAAGAACTCCGGCGTGACCGTGCGCAGCGTGGCTTCCTCGGCGACGGCCTTCGCGCCGTTCTCGCAGAACTCCGCGGGCCTGCGATGACCGGTCGGCTCCGGCCAGGCGCAGCCGGGGCAGTCGAAGCCGTGCACCTGATTGACCCGCGCCAGGGTGCGGGCGGTGCGCACGACACCCATCTCCTCGACCGAGCGTTTCAGCGCCACCGCCACGGCGGTGACACCCGCGGCCTGCTCCTTCGGCGGGGTCACACTCAGCTCGGACTCATCGATGTCGCGGCTCGGTCCGTTTCGGTGCATGCCGCCATTGTCCCCTTCCCGTCGTCCGGACCGGGCGCGGACCGGCAGGCTCACGCCGCTGTTCAGGAACGGCGGCGAGCGCCCGCGGTGTCGGCCGCGCCGCCGGTGCGCTGATCCTGGCCGCGGTAGGTGAGGACGCGCTCGCTGACGCGGACGCGCCAGCCCGGAAGGAGTTCGGTCGGGGACGTGTTGATCCGGGTCCACTGGTCGGCGCCGGGAGCCGCGATGAAGGTGCCGGACGTGGCGGCGGCGTCCCGGACGTACACCTTGCCGCCGTCGACCGACACGTAGGCGTGAACGCGGGAGACGTGGCGATCGCGCTGGATGACGAGCGGTGCGGCGGTGGCGGCGCGCACCGATTCGTCCACCTGGGGACCGCGACCGATGACGTAGGCGCGATTCAACGGGTAAGCCGCGCCGTCTTCGGTCACCAGTGCGCCGATGCTGTCTCCTGCGGGGGCCGCCGGGCGAGGAACACCTGTTCCGCTGGTCTCGGGCGTTTTCCGCAGGGCTACCGCTTCATGCGCGGGATGCACTTGGGACCAAGCGAGCGGACGATCCGCGACTGGCCGTGGCGGACGCGGTTTGGCAAGGGGACGCACCGATTCGGTCGGCTGCGGGGCGGGCGCGACGGCTTCGGACGCGCCGGTCGGTTCGGGCATCGCGGTGAAACCCGCCGCGGCCGTCGGCTCGGGCTCGGGCCGCGAAGCGGGCTCGGCGGTGCGCGGCTCGACCGTTTTCCCGGCGCGCCGCACCGCCGCGTGCAAGACGAAGCCGCCACCGGGCACCACGCCCGCGCGCAGGTCCGTGCGTGGCAGCGCGGTCGGCGGCGCACCGGTGCCCGCCCCGATCGTGATGCGGCGCACCGGTTCGCGCACGATTTCGTCCACCCAGGTGAACGCACGTCCGCCGTCGAGGCGGCGGGTGCCCTCCGCGCCTTGGATCTCCGCGGTCACCGGTCCGCGCAACAGGATCAGCATGCCGTCGTCGGTCGGCGCGACCACGCCGAACGGCGGCGGTTGGACCGTGCTGCCGAAGATCACCGCGGCCAAGCGCTGAGCGAGCGCGGCGCCGGGGTGGTCCCCTTCGGCGACGGCTTCGATGGTGCCGAGTACGCGGTCGGTGGAGGCGGTTTCGGCACCGAGGTAGGCGACGACCGCCCCGAAGCGGGCGACCAGTCCGTCGCCCGGTGCGACACCCACGGTGGACGGTTTTCTGCGCACCCGCGCCCTCCTTCCCGGCGCACTACCGGCATACCGAAGCCAGCATAGAGCGTCGGCGGGACCGAACCGGGGTGTCGAGACATCGCGAGTGAAATGCGCCGAACGCTCCGTTGTGCCCCTCGGCCGCCGAATCTCGCGCTGCGGCGCGGGTTCTCGCGAGCGTGCCCGCCTGTCTTCGCAATGGCTGTGAGCTGCGCGTTGTGGCCTTTTCCGCAGCAGACGGTGGCCATGTGTGAAATTTATGTCTGTGCTGTGGATCACATGAAGTGTCGACGTGACCCGTGTGGCGGATGCGCGACCGCGACAGGCCGTTGCGCCCGTCCTCCCGCCGCATGCCGGGTCCGATGCCCCTCCTGAGCTCATCGCCGAGTGTGCGGACGAAGTCCGCGGGCGCGGACCTGCGCCGTTCGTCCGAACAGCGTTCGTACCTGGTTATGCTCGGCGCATGAGCGCAGCAGCCGTCAGCCGCCGGTCCCGCCCCGCCAAAGTTCCGCTGAGTCGTGAGGTGATCGTCGAGACCGGCCTGCGCGTGTTGGACCGGGATGGAGCGGCGGCGCTGACCATGCGCCGCGTGGCGCAGGAGTTGGATACCGGCGCCGCTTCGCTTTACGTGTACGTCGCCAATCGCGACGATCTGATGGCCGCCATGCTCGATCATGTCCTCGGCGCTGTCCCCGCGCCCGCCGGGGCGGATTGGCGCGAGCGGCTGACCGCGCTCGTCGATGGCATGGTCACGGCGATGAGCAGGCACGAAGGACTGGCGCTCGTCGCGCTGGGGGTGATCCCGAGCAGCCCGAACGCGCTGCGGCTGGTGGAACTGATGCTCGGATCGCTCACCGAGGCGGGGCTGGACGCCCGGACCGCGTCGTGGGCGGTGGACCTGCTCTTCCTGCACATCACCGCATCGGCGGCCGAACAGAGCGTGCACGATACCGGTGGCGGGACCGAGCAGGAGTACCTCGCCGCGATCGAGCGGCGCTTCGCCGAGTTGCCCGCCGACCGCTATCCGACCGTCGTGGCCATGCGGGACGCTCTGCTGGCAGGCGACGGCGACGCGCGCGCGGCCTGGGCTGTTCAGGTACTGCTGAACGGCATTCTCGCCACGCGGGCGAAGTGATATTCACTGGCTCACGCCACCCACGCCGATTCACAATGGGCGGGTGATCCGCCCCGCGACGACGCACGACCTACCCGCGCTCCAAGATATCGAACGCGCGGCGGGCAAGCCGTTCGCGGAGATCGGGATGACGGCGGTGGCCGACGACGAACCTCCTTCGGTGGCCACTCTGCGAGAGTTCCAGCAGGCCGGGCGCGCCTGGGTATGGATTGACGACGACGTGCCGATCGGCTACCTGATCGTGGGGATCGTCGACGGGAACGCCCATATCGAGCAGGTCTCCGTGCACCCCGACTACGCCGGACGCCGGATCGGCAAGCGCTTGCTCGACCGAGGCGCGCGCTGGGCCGCTGCCGCGGGGTTGCCCGCGATGACATTGACCACCTTCACCGAGGTCGCCTGGAACGGTCCGTACTACGAGCGGCTCGGCTTCCGGTACCTGTCGGCGGAGGAGCAGACGCCGGGACTGACCGCGCTGCGTGCGGCCGAACACGCGCACGGCCTCGACCGCTGGCCGCGCGCGTGCATGCGCGCCGAGCTGTCCGAATGGTCGATGGACTCCAGCCGCGAAAGGCGGTGCGCCGCTAGGTGAGGGCCAGTTCGGCGGCCGCAGACGCGGCGGCCCGGTCTTCGGCGACCAGGCCGATGCGCGTGCGCCGGTCCAGTAGATCATCGGCGTCGAGCGCGCACTCGTGGGACACCGCGAACACGAATTCCGCCCGCGACACGTCGATTCCGGGCGCCACCGGTTCGGCGAGCGCCGGATCGCGGCGCGCCGCGGCCAGCACCGTCGCCGCTTCGCTGCCGTAACGCTCGATCAGCACGGGCGGGGCGTCGATGCGGTCGCGCGCCGCGCCGGAGACCGCACCCACCAAGGGGAGCCGCCGGGTCCGGCACGGTCCCGCCCCGAGACCGCCCTGCGCGACCGCGGCGTCGATCACGTCCTCGGCCATCCGCCGGTAGGTGGTGAGCTTGCCTCCTACGATCGTGATGATCCCGTTCGGTGAACGCAGCACCGCGTGCTTGCGGGAGATGTCGGCCGTGCTGTCGTCGGCGGTCTGCAGCAGCGGGCGCAGTCCGGCGTAGGAGCCACGGACATCGTCGCGGGTCAACGGCTCACGCAGAGCTGGGTTGAGGGTGTCGAGCAGGAAGTCGATCTCGCCGTCGGTGGGCTTCGGCTCGTCGGGAACCGGGCCCGGCGCGTCTTCGTCGGTCAATCCCAGGTACACCCGGCCGTGTGCGGCGGGGAAGGCGAAGACGAAGCGACCGATGCTGCCGGGCACCGGCACGGTCAGTGCGGCGGTGAGGCCGCCGAAGGACGCCGCGGAGAACACCAGGTGGGTGCCGCGGCTCGGGCGCAGCTGGATACTCGGATCCAGCTGGTCGGCCCAGACGCCGGTGGCGTTCACCACGGTGCGCGGCCGCACCGTGAGTGTCTCGCCGGTGCGCGTGTCGCGCAGGATCGCCGAATTCCCGCTCGCCTCGAGTGCTTCGACGCGGGTCAGCACCCGAGCACCGTGGGCCGCCGCGGTGCGCGCCAGCGCGACGACCAGGCGCGCGTCGTCGACCAGCTGTCCGTCCCATGCCTGCAGGCCGCCGCGCAGGTCCGCGCGCCGCACGGTCGGTGCGAGGCGCACGGCTTCCGCGGCGGCGACGTGCCGGGACCGGGGCAGGATCGCCGCCGGTGTGCCCGCGCCGCGCCGCAGCAGGTCACCGGCCAGGAAACCGGCGCGCACGAGCGCCGCTCGGGTTGTGCCTATTCCGGGCAGCAGCGGCACCAGCTGGGGCAGCGGGCGCACCAGATGCGGCGCGGTGGTGCGCATCAGGATGCCGCGTTCCACCGCGCTCTCATGCGCGATGCCGATCCGTCCGCCGGCCAGATAGCGCAGGCCGCCGTGCACCAGCTTGGAACTCCAGCGGCTGGTGCCGAAGGCCAGATCGTGGCGTTCCACCAGCACGGTGCGCAGTCCACGGGCGGCGGCGTCCAGCGCCGCGCCCGCGCCGGTGACGCCGCCGCCGATCACCAGGACATCGATCTCGGCGCCGTCGCCGAGCCGGGACAGATCCGCGGCGCGGCGCGCGGCGTTCAACGCGGAGTCGCCCGCGGGCATCGAGTGCTCGGTCATCGCTATGCCTTTCGAGTCGGGCGGGAGGCGTACGAGCCCGTGGTCATCGCGGGTTCCTTCGATCGGAGTCCGCGGCCGCTTCGCGGGTGTTGTCGTCGAGGTACCCGTCGATGGCGTGACGGAGTTCGGTGTCGAGGTGCTCGCCCGCCAGCAGCGGCGCGACGGTGCCCGCCGACTGCACCGCGGACTGCGCGATCAGCAGCAGCATCGTGGCCATCCGCTCCGGGTCGCCGCCGCGTATGGAGCCGTCCTGCTGGCCTTCCCGTATACCGGCCGCGAACAGCTCGATCAGAGCGCGCTGGTTGCGCCCGAGCCTGCCGAAGACGTAGGTGAGCATCAGATCGGTGTCGGTGCGAAAAATCTTGCCGAACAGAGGATTCGCCCGAACGGTCGCCGCGCCCGTGACCATGCCCTCGACCAGCCTGGTGCGCGCGCTGCCCGCGGACGGCATGGCCGCCGCCACGATGCCGCGCAGCTCGCGGACCAGCAGCTCGGCCACCAGCGCGCCGGTATCCGGCCAGCGCCGGTAGACGGTCGGCCTGCTGACGCCCGCACGCCGTGCCACCTCGGTGAGCGTGGTGCGGCGCACGCCGAATTCCTGAACGCAGGCACGGGCCGCGTCGAGGATCGCCAGGTCGGTCGCCGAGAGCGGGTTCTCGGCGGAGGTGTCGGGAGCGGTCAACGGTTCACCACCGGTGGGTCGAGCGGTCGACGGGTCGCCGACCTGGAAGAACGAGCCGAACTTTCGTTACTGCTTGACAGTATATGTCAAACTGTAACGTATGGTGAGAACGCAGCAGCACACCGGCGGTGATCCGGCTCTCGCGGCAAAGGCCGGCTCGGGCGGGTCGCCGAGTATGGTCTGGGATGCTTGGGGTGTCCCGGCTGGACACCAGCCCCTTTCGGAGCGGATCCGTGGTCTGCTGTCGCAGGTGTTCGGGGTGTCGGGCAACCCGGTGGCGCGCCGCGATGAGGGCGACGTGCCACTGCGCGAATCGGCGTTGACGCCCGCGCTGCGAGCCGGGTTGATCGAGGTGGTCGGCTCCGCGAACGTGTCGGCCGACCACCGCGATCGGCTGCGGCACGCCGGGGGAAAGAGCACACCCGATCTGCTGCGCAGGCGGGCCGAGGGCCCGCAGGACGCGCCGGATGCCGTCGTCTTCCCCGCCGATCACGAGCAGGTCCTCGCCGTGCTCGCCTACTGCGCGGCGCACGCCGTCGCGGTGGTGCCCTTCGGCGGCGGCACCAGCGTGGTCGGCGGGGTCGACCCCGTGCGCGGTCGCTTCGGCGCCGTGATCGCGCTGGACCTGCGCAGGCTCGACGGCGTCACCGAGATCGATCCGATCAGTGGCACCGCCACGCTGGGCGCGGGCCTGACCGGTCCGCGGGCGGAGGAACTGCTCGGTGCGCACGGGCTCTCGCTCGGTCACTTCCCGCAGAGTTTCGAGTTCGCCACGATCGGCGGCTTCGCGGCGACGCGCTCGTCCGGCCAGGCGTCGGCGGGTTACGGCCGCTTCGACGACATGGTGCAGCGGCTGAAGATCGCCACGCCCACCGGCACGCTCGAACTCGGTCGCGCACCCGCCTCCGCCGCCGGGCCGGATCTACGCGAGTTGTTCGTCGGCTCGGAGGGGACGCTCGGTGTGATCACCGAGGTCACCCTGCGAGTGCACCCGGTTCCGGAAACCGTCGCTTACCAGGCGTGGTCGTTTCCCGACTTCCGGACCGGCGCCGCCGCATTGCGTTCGGTAGTGCAGGCGGGCGCGGCGCCGACCGTGCTCCGGCTCTCCGACGAGGCGGAGACCGGGATCAACCTCGCCCGCTCCGGCGATATCGGCGGCAACCCGGTAACCGGGTGCCTGGCCGTCACCACCTTCGAGGGCAGCGCGGCGCACGTCGCCGCCCGCAGTGCCGAAGCGAGTGCGCTGCTGGCCGCGGCGGGCGGCACGGCCCTGGGCGAGACACCGGCGCGGGAATGGGAGCACGGCCGTTTCGCCGCGCCGTACCTGCGTGACGCGCTCCTGGATGTCGGCGTGCTCTGCGAAACGCTGGAAACGGCCACCACCTGGTCGAACCTGAGTGCGCTGAAGGCCGAGGTGACCGCGGCGCTGACCGATTCGCTCGGCGGGCAGGGGACGCCGCCCCTGGTCATGTGCCACATCTCGCATACCTACCCGACTGGCGCGTCGCTGTATTTCACGGTCGTCGCCAAGCAGTTGGACGACCCGCTGGCCCAGTGGCAGGCCGCCAAGCGCGCGGCGGGCGACGCGATCGTCGCGGCGGGCAGCACCATCACCCATCACCACGCGGTGGGAACCGATCACCGTCCCTGGGTGCCGGACGAGGTGGGTGACCTCGGCGTGCGCGTCCTGCGCGCGGTGAAGGCAGAACTCGACCCGGCCGGCATCCTGAACCCCGGAAAGCTGCTGCCATGACCGAGTATTCGCCGGTGCGCAGAATCACCGTGGTGACCAACCCGCGGTCCGGGCACGGTAGAGGCGGCGACGCGGCGAGCGCCGCGATCGCCCGTTTCCGCGCGGGCGGGGCCGAGGTCACCGAGGTGTGCGCCCCTTCCGTCGCCGAAACGGTCCGGCAGGTGCGGGATTCCATCGCGGGCGTGGGCGGCGCGCCGCCGGACGCTGTGGTCTGCGTCGGCGGCGACGGCCTGATCAATGTGACCCTTCCGGCCGTCGCGGAGACCGGGGTCGCGCTCGGCATGATTCCCGCGGGCACCGGCAACGACCTGGCCAGGGAACTCGGGGTGCCGACCGACGATCCGCTCGCCGCCGCCGCTCTGGTGTTGCGCGGCCGGACCAGGACGATCGATCTCGGCCGGATCGATGCGCCGGGGCAGCCGATGTGGTTCGCCACGGTGATCGGCACCGGATTCGATGCGCGAGTCACCCTGCGCGCCAACGAGATGCGCTGGCCGAAAGGGAGACTGCGCTACACCGTCGCCGCGCTGGCCGAGATCTCCGGGCGCTTCACCGTGCCGTATCGGGTCGAGTTGGAGGGCGCGGTGACCGACGGGTTGACCAACCCGGGGGAGGGCGCCCTGCTGGAGACCGAGGCGGTCATGGTCGCGGTCGGTAACACCCGCACCTATGGCGGCGGCATGCTGATCTGCCCGGACGCGATCATGGACGACGGACTGCTCGACCTGACCGTGGTCGGCGCGTTGTCGCGCGTGGAGATGTTGCGCCTGCTGCCCGCGCTGTCGGCGGGTAAGCGCCGCGACCACCCGGAGGTCAAGCAGTTCCGCGCCGCGGCCGTCACGCTCACCGCCGCGGGCGCGCCCGCCACCGCCGACGGTGAACCGGCGGGCACCTTGCCGATCACCATTCGGGCGGTCCCCGGCGCGTTGACCGTCCTGGTGCCCTGACCACCCCGGCGGCAGCGCGAATCAGTCGAAACTCACGCACCGCAACCGGTCCACGGCCGCCCGGTCGACGATGACGACCGACCTCGACGCGCCGGTCGGCGACCGCTGCTCGGTCGCCACCGCTCGCATCAGTTGCCGCCAGCGCCGCACGTGCAGCCGGAAGCTCATGTGGTTGATCCGCCTGCCACGGCTGTGCTGGCCCGCGCGCGCGACCGCCGCGGGCACGTCGAGCATGAGCAGGTGCAGTTCACGATCCGCCGCCCAGCGCGCGATGAGGGCGCGGGCCCAGTGGAACGTGGCGCAATCGTGGATGACGACCGGACCGGTGGCAGAACGCAAGGCGGTGCGGATCGCCAGGAAATGCGCCGCGTGCACCAGCGGCCGCCACAGCAGGTAGGGCAGCCACCACAACCTGGGCCGCCAGCGATTGCGGGCCTGCATCGAGTCGAGCACCAGCACTCCGGTGGAGCTGCGCGACGGCGCGGTGGCGGCCGAATCGGCGCCGAAGAACTTCCGCAGCGCGGTGCTCTTGCCCGCACCGGGGACGCCCGCGACGATCAGCGCCGCCGCGGCCGGGTACCGGATCTCCTCGATCGCGCCACCGCGTAGGTCGTGCAGCGTATCCGGGAGCAGGATCGGAAGCCGGGGTTCCGGGGCGTAGGCCGGCACGGCGTCCAGCGGAGGGTTCACCTCTCCCAGCGTCCGCAAACGGCACGTGTTCGGCAACCGGGAAAACCCTGGTTTTTCGGGAAGATTCACCGCAGGAGGGACGCTCGGAGTGTTCACGCTCTCCAGAGTCCCGAGTTTTCGCGTTTTGGCAATATGGGACATTTCGAACATTTCGGATTATTCGCGTTTCCGGCCCGCCGACCTGGCGCGAAGATGCATACGTTCGCCCTGGGACCCGAAAAGGCTGAGGATTTCCACCGGGCCTCGGCCCGCGCTGCCGAACCAATGCGGCTGGCGGGTGTCGAATTCGGCCGCCTCGCCGGGGCCGAGCACCAGATCGTGCTCGCCGAGCACCAGTCGGAGCCGGCCGGACAGCACGTAGAGCCACTCGAAACCCTCGTGCACCTTGGGGTCGGGCTCGCCGCGATCAGGCGGAATGACGATCTTGAACGCCTGCAACGGGCCCGGTTGCCGGGTGAGTGGAACAATGGTGAGCCCGTTGATCTTCCGCGCCGTCGAGTGGACCCGGGGATCGGCGATCCGGGGCGCGGCCACCAGTTCGTCCAGCGGCACCTGGTGGGCCATCGCGATCGGCAGCAGTAGCTCCAGGCTGGCTTTTCGCTGTCCGGACTCCAGGCGTGAGAGCGTGCTCTTGGAGATCCCGGTGCTTTCCGCCAGCGCGGTAAGTGTGACGTTGCGGCGGGTGCGCAGCGCTTTGAGCCGCGGGCCGATGTCGGCCAGGGCCGCGGTGACAGCCGGTGGTGTGGACATGTCACCAGTGCACCGCATTTTCCCGGATTCGGCAACATTAGTTGCTGCATGGGCGAGGTCGACGGCACTGTGTCGGTGGAGGTGATCGCGAATGAGCGAGATATACGACGTGGTGGTCGTAGGTGGCGGCGCGGCGGGACTGTCCGGGGCGTTGGTCCTGGCCCGGGCGCGGCGACGGGTGGCGGTGATCAGAGGCGGTGCGCCGCGCAACGCGCCCGCCGAGCACATGCACGGGTTCCTGTCCCGGGACGGGATGCCACCGGCGGACCTGCTGGCCGGCGGAGCCGCCGAGGTCGCGAGCTACGGTGCGGAACTGATCGATGACGTCGTCGTCGACGCGGAGGGGACCGGGGGCTCGGCGTACATGCTGCGCCTGGGCGGCGGCGCGACTCTGCGGGCGCGCCGCGTGCTCGTCGCCACCGGGCTGCGCGACGAACTGCCGGACCTGCCGGGAGTGCGGGAGCGATGGGGTCGCGATGTGCTGCACTGCCCGTACTGCCACGGCTACGAGGTCCGTGACCAGCCGATCGGTGTGCTCGGCGGGCTGGAACCAGGAGCCCTGGCCCGCGCGGTGCACTTGGCCCTGCTGCTGCCGCAGTGGTCGCGGGACGTCATCTTCTTCCCGAACACGATGCCCCTGTCCGACGGTGACCGCGCCCACCTGGACGCGCGCCGGGTGCGGGTACTCGAAGGCCCGGTGGCCCGGTTGATCGTGGACGACCGGCTGCGCGGCGTGGAACTGGCCGATGGACGGGCGGTGCCGAGAACGGCGATGTTCGTCGCGCCGACCTTCCGCGCCAACGACGACGTGCTGGTCGCGTTGGGCTGCGCGTTCGACGACAACGGCTGGGTGGTCACCGACGCGACCGGGCGTACCAGCGCGGCGGGAGTCTGGGCCGCGGGCAATGTCGCCGATCCGGCTGCCCAGGTGATCTCCGCGGCGGGTGCGGGCTCGACCGCCGCGATGGCGATCAACGGTGACCTGGTGCTGGCCGACGCCACCGTACCCGCCCGATAAGGGGAATTCCCGAGGTGTGAAAATGCCGGAAGCTGAGAATTACTTATGGATTTCGCGCCGCGCCTCGGATCGCCGGTAAGCTTCTGACGTGGGCGGAGTGTTCGGTGTCCCTCATCCACCGAAGACTCCGCCTCTCTTTGTCCGCAGCACGGATTGTCTCCGGTGCGGGTCGTCTCCAGCGCGGAATTCGCTATCGCACGGTTTGTGCCGAGCGCCGTGGCCGCCGCCCTGCCGCCTCTTCATTTCCGGCGCGGCGTCGACCGGCGGATCCGCGGGCAAGGTGACCGGGGGTCGACCGACCCGAAGTCGGCGGATGGACGCGCTCTAGAATCGCGGGGTGACCAGCGCAGCCCCTGACAACACGCGTAATCGTGCCGATGCCCTCCCCAAAAGCTGGACCCCCGGCGAGGTGGAGGCCGAGATGTACGAGCGCTGGGTAGCCGCCGGCTATTTCACCGCCGATCCCGCCAGCGGGAAGCCGCCGTACTCGATCGTGCTGCCGCCGCCGAACGTCACCGGCACCCTGCACATGGGCCACGCGCTCGACCACACCTTGATGGACACGCTGTCGCGCCGCAAGCGCATGCAGGGCTACGAGGTGCTCTGGCTGCCCGGCATGGACCACGCGGGCATCGCCACCCAGACCGTGGTGGAAAAGCAGCTCGCGGTGGACGGCAAGACGAAGGAAGACTTCGGCCGCGAACTGTTCGTGCAGAAGGTTTGGGACTGGAAGCGCGAGTCCGGCGGCGCCATCCAGTGGCAGATGCGCGCGCTCGGCGACGGCGTGGACTGGAGCCGGGACCGCTTCACCATGGACGAGGGCCTCTCGCGCGCCGTGCAGACCATGTTCAAGCGGCTCTACGACGCGGGACTGATCTACCGCGCGGAGCGGCTGGTGAACTGGTCGCCGGAGCTGCGTACCGCGATCTCCGACATCGAGGTCAAATACGAGGACGTCGAAGGCGAGCTGGTCTCGCTGCGCTACGGCGCCCTGAACGACGACGAGCCGCACGTCGTCGTGGCCACCACCCGGGTGGAGACCATGCTCGGCGACACCGCGGTGGCCGTGCATCCGGAGGATCCGCGCTACCGGGCGTTGATCGGCACCACCCTGGAGCATCCGATCACCGGACGGCAGATCCCGATCATCGCCGACGACTACGTCGATCCCGAATTCGGCTCGGGCGCGGTGAAGATCACACCGGCGCATGATCCCAACGACTTCGAGATGGGTCTGCGGCACGGCCTGCCGATGCCGACCATCATGGACGAGCGCGGCCGGATCACCGGCACCGGAACCGAGTTCGACGGCATGGACCGCTTCGAGGCGCGCGTCAAGGTGCGCGAGCGGCTCGTCAGGGAGGGCCGGGTGGTCGCCGAGAAGCGGCCGTACCTGCACAGCGTGGGGCACTCCGAGCGCACCGGCGAGCCGATCGAGCCGCGCCTGTCCATGCAGTGGTGGGTGAAGGTCGAGTCACTGGCCAAGGCCGCCGGTGACGCCGTGCGGTCCGGTGACACCGTGATCCACCCGAAGAGCCAGGAGCCGCGCTGGTTCGGCTGGGTCGACGACATGCACGACTGGTGCATCTCGCGTCAGCTGTGGTGGGGCCACCGCATCCCGATCTGGTACGGCCCCGAGGGCGAAGTGGTGTGCGTCGGGCCCGACGAACAGGCGCCCGAGGGCTGGGTCCAGGACCCGGACGTGCTCGACACCTGGTTCTCCTCCGGCCTGTGGCCGTTCTCCACGATGGGCTGGCCGCACGCCACCGCCGAGCTGGAGAAGTTCTATCCGACAAGCGTTCTCGTCACCGGCTACGACATCCTGTTCTTCTGGGTGGCGCGGATGATGATGTTCGGCACCTACGTCGCCGAGGACGCCGCGCTGACCGTCGGCAAGAGCGGCGAGCGGCAGGTGCCGTTCAAGGACGTCTTCCTGCACGGCCTGATCCGCGACCAGTACGGCAAGAAGATGTCCAAGTCGCGCGGCAACGGCATCGACCCGCTGGACTGGATCAACGGCTTCGGAGCCGACGCCACGCGGTTCACCCTCGCGCGCGGCGCGCAGCCCGGCGGTGACCTCTCGGTCGGCGAGCCGCACGTGCTCGCCTCGCGCAGCTTCGTGACGAAGCTGTTCAACGCGGTCAAGTTCGCGCTGATGAACGGTGTGCGAGTCGGCGATCTGCCCGACCGCGCCCAGCTCACCGACGCCGACCGCTGGATCCTGGACCGGCTGGACGCGGTGCGCGCCGAGGCCGACGCCGCGTTCGACGCCTACGAGTTCGGCAAGGCGTGCGAGGCGCTCTATCACTTCGCCTGGGACGAGCTGTGCGATTGGTACCTGGAGCTGACCAAGGTGCAGTTCGCCGCCGACGGTACGCGCGCCGAGGCGACCGAGCTGGTGCTCGGTTCCGTGCTCGACGCGGTGCTGCGCCTGCTGCATCCGGTCATCCCGTTCGTCACCGAGGCGTTGTGGCAGGCGCTGACCGGCGGCGAATCGGTGGTGATCGCGCCGTGGCCGCAGCCCTCCGGTGTGCCCGCGGACCAGGGGGCGGCGCAACGCATCTCGGACACCCAGCGGTTGATCACGGAGATCCGTCGGTTCCGCAGCGACCAGGGCTTGGCGGACAAGCAGAAGGTGGCGGCCAAGCTCATCGGTGTGGACGAGGCGGGGCTCGGCGAGCAGGCCGCCTCGGTCGCGAATCTGGCGCGGCTCACCGAGCCCGGCGCCGACTTCGCCGCGACCGCGTCGGTGGAGGTCCGCCTGAGCACCGGGACGGTCACCGTGGAGCTGGACACCTCCGGCGCGGTCGACCTGGACGCCGAACGCCGCAGGCTGGAGAAGGATCTGGCCGCTGCGGAGAAGGAGCTCCAGAACACCACCGCCAAGCTCGGCAACGAGGCGTTCCTGGCCAAGGCACCCGAGCACGTGGTCGACAAGATCCGCGGCAGGCAGCAGGTCGCCTCCGACGAGGTGGCGCGCATCGGCACGCGACTGGCGGAGTTGAGCGGCAAGTGAACCACGAGCCGGAACCGCAATACGGCGACGACGAGCGCCGTGGCGGCGGGGCGCGGCTCGGTTCCGGGCCCTCCCCGGTGGAGCTGGCCGAGATGGCGCTGGTCGAGGCGGAACTCGACCGGCGCTGGCCGGAAACCAAGATCGAGCCCTCGCTCGCCAGGATCGCGACGTTGATGGACCTGCTCGGCTCGCCGCAGCAGAACTACCCGGCCATCCACATCGCGGGCACCAACGGCAAGACCTCGGTGACCAGGATGATCGACGCGCTGCTCACCGCGCTGCACCGGCGCACCGGCCGGATCACCAGTCCCCACCTGCAACTGGCCTCCGAGCGGATCAGCATCGACAACGCGCCGATCACCCCCGGCCGGTACGTGGAGATCTACCGCGAACTGCTGCCCTACGTCGAGATGATCGACAAGCAGTCGCAGTCCGCGGGCGGGCCCGCCATGAGCAAATTCGAGGTGCTCACCGGCATGGCCTTCGCCGCCTTCGCCGAGGCGCCGATCGATGTCGCGGTCGTCGAGACGGGTTTGGGCGGCACCTGGGACGCCACCAACGTCGTCGACGGGCAGGTCGCGGTGATCACGCCGATCGGCCTGGACCACACCGACTACCTCGGTCCGGACCTGGCCTCGATCGCGGGCGAGAAGGCCGGGATCATCAAGCGCGCCCCGGAAAGCCTGGTGCCGCGCGACAACGTCGCCGTGATCGCGCAGCAGGAACCGGAGGCGATGGAGGTGCTGCTGCGCCGCGCCGTCGAAGTGGACGCCGCGGTGGCGCGCGAGGGCTCCGAGTTCCGCGTGCTCGCCCGGCAGATCGCGGTCGGCGGGCAGCAACTCGAGTTGCAGGGTCTCGGCGGGGTGTACGACGAGATCTTCCTGCCGCTGCACGGCGAGCACCAAGCGCGCAACGCGGTGCTCGCGCTGGCGGCGGTGGAGGCGTTCTTCGGCGCGGGCGCGCAGCGCAGGCTCGACATCGACGCCGTGCGCGCCGGTTTCGCGAGCGTGACCAGTCCCGGACGGCTCGAGCGTATGCGCAGCGCGCCGACCATCTTCATCGACGCCGCGCACAACCCCGCGGGCGCGCGGGCGCTGGCCGCGACGCTGACCGAGGAGTTCGACTTCCGCAAGCTGGTCGGCGTGGTCGCGGTGCTCGGCGACAAGGACGCCGCCGGCATCCTGACCGCGCTGGAGCCGGTGTTCGACGAGATCGTCGTCACCAGCAACGGCTCGCCGCGCGCGCTGGACGTGGAGACCTTGACCGACCTCGCGGTACAGCGATTCGGCGACGAGCGGGTGGTCACCGCCGCCACGCTGCCCGACGCGCTGGAGACCGCGATCGCGATCGCCGAAGAGGTGGGCGAACCGGGGGAGACGGTGTCGGGCGCGGGCGTGGTGATCACCGGGTCGGTGGTCACGGCAGGCGCGGCTCGCGCGCTGTTCGGGAAGGACCCGGCATGAGCGTCCAGCCCTCGGCCGGCAGTCCGCCCACCCACGGCGGGCCCGCGTCCGTCCCGAACGTCACAGCATGAGCGTCAGGCGCCACAGCGGCCCGGCGAACGCCGAGGAGGGCACAGCATGAGCGATCCGGCCGACCAGGGCGAGCAGTCGGTACCCGCCCCCGCGACGGACCCGTGGAGAGGTTTCCGCGGCGTGATGGCGGGGACCTTGGTGCTCGAGGCGATCGTGGTGCTGCTCGCGCTGCCGGTGGTCGCCGACGTCGGCGGCGGGGTGACCTGGGTCTCGGGCACCTACCTCGTGGCGCTGGCGGTGGTGATGGTCCTCGGAGCCGGGGTGCAGCGGCGGTCCTGGGCGCTGCCGTTCAACCTCGGGTTACAGGTGTTCGTCCTGCTGGGTGCGTTCATCCACCTGTCCATCGGCGTCATCGGCGTGATCTTCGGGGTGGTCTGGGGCTTCATCCTGGTGCTGCGCGCCGATGTGCGCAGCCGGATGGAGAAAGGCCTGCTGCCCAGCCAGCGCATCCAGCGTCGGTAGCCCGCTCGATGCGGTGGCGACCGGCCGACGGGGCTGTCGTCGGCGGCCAGTCCGGGCCACGGAACGGACACCGCCGCCGAGCAGCCCTACCGCTGCTGTCGCGCCCGGAAGCGTGCCGGATAGGCTGTGCGCCGTGACTGAGCAGACGTTGGTACTCATCAAGCCGGACGGTGTGGCCCGTGGCCTTGTCGGCGAGGTGCTGGCACGCATCGAGCGTAAGGGCCTGAAGATCGTCGCCCTCGAGCTGAAGCACGTGTCCGAGGAACTGGCCGAGGGCCACTACGCCGAGCACGCCGAGAAGCCGTTCTTCGGGTCCTTGATCGAATTCATCACCTCGGGCCCGGTTGTCGCGGCCATCCTGGAGGGCCCGCGCGCGATCGCCGCGTTCCGCCAGATCGCGGGCGGCACCGATCCGGTCGAGAAAGCCGTGCCTGGCAGCATTCGCGGAGACTTCGCTCTCGAGACGCAGGAGAACCTGGTCCACGGGTCCGATTCGCCCGAATCGGCCAAGCGTGAGATCGCGCTCTGGTTCCCCGAGCGGCCCGCCTGACCGAGCCTCGATGGTCGTGCCCGCGCTGCTGCGACGTGCGCGTTCGCGCCGCGGGCCGGACCGAGTGGAGCGCCGATGGCGAACGCCCGGCGCGCGGTGTGGGATACTGGCATCGGCTGCTATCGACGCAGACTGTTCGTGCAGGTGCGCGAACGAGACGTGACGAGCGCAGCCGGATGACACCACGGTTCGATGCCGATCATCGCTGCTGTGGACAAACGGCCTGGTCACAGGGTCGCCTGTCCGCTAGGCACGCTGGATGAGCGCTCGATCCGCGGAGTTCAGCCATACAGCCAGGCGCCGCGTGACCAGTTAGCCCGAACGACGAACAACCGAGGAAATAACCGGGCACGCGGGGCGAGACCACTTGACCTCGCGCCCACCGGGTGTGAGTCGAACGGACAGTGCCCCCGCGTCGGCCGCGTCACTCCCGCAGGGAGGGACGCGCCCGGGGGTCCGAGGAGACTTCGTGGCCGATCAAGAGCCGCTGGAAACAACATCACAGGATGCCGAACAATTGCCGGAGCGAATCCGAGTTCACGCACTCGCCAAGCTGCTGGGAGTAACGAGCAAGCGCATCCTGGCCAAGCTCACCGAGATGGGGGCCGACGCGCGCAGCGCCCAGTCCAACGTCGACCGAGCCGTCGCGGAATCGGTGCGCGACGCCTTGGTGACGGTCGAGGCGGATGCCGCGGCCGAACAGCCGAGCCCCGGGCAGGCGGATGCCCCCGCACCGGCGCGGACCGCCGAACCAGGGGAAGACGCCGCCACGCGGGCGACGGCCGCCCCATCGGCGGCCGAACAGCCGCAACCAGCGCGAGAAACGCGGACCGACACGCCCTTCACCGGGGCGGGCGTCCTCTTCTCCGCGCCGGACGTGCCGAGCGCCACGCAGGCGCCGACCGGTGACGCGGCAGCTCAGCCCACGCAGCTGTTCACCCACCCGGTGCGGCCCGAGCCGGAGCCGGTGGCCCCGGCGGTGTTCGAGTCCGCCGCCGTCGTGCAGGCGCCGCTGTTCCTGCCCCCGGACGCCACGGCCGCCGAGGCAGCGCGCAGACAGCGTCGCGCCGAGCGCGATACCCGGCGCACCGAAGAACCGGCGCCCGAGCCCGCCGAGGACGAGACCGAGGTCGCCGAGGACGAGCGCGAGGCCGCCGACCAGCAGGGTGACGCCGAAGGTCAGCCGCGTCGCAGGCGTCGTGGGCGCCGCGGGCGTGGCCGTGGCCGGGGCGAGCAGCAGTCCGAAACCGACGGCGACGAGGAAAACGAAGCCGACGACGAGAACGACGACGAGTCGGCTCCCGAGACCGCCGAGACGGTGGAGTCCGCGGAGGCTTCGGAGTCGGCGGAGTCTTCCGAGTCTTCCGAGTCCGCCGAGGGCGAGGACGAGGACGAGGCGCCGGAAGGCTCCAGCCGTCGCCGCCGTCGTCGTCGCCGCCGCAAGGTCGCGGGCGAGGCCGGGGAGAGCGAGTCCTCCGACGACGACCCGCCGAACACGGTCGTGCACGAGCGCGAGCCGCGCAACAAGAGCCGCAGCCGTGTCGCGGTCGACGAGGTCCAGGGCATCACCGGCTCCACCCGGCTGGAGGCCAAGCGGCAGCGCCGTCGCGACGGACGCGAGGCCGGCCGCCGCCGCCCGCCGATCCTGACCGAGTCGGAGTTCCTGGCCCGCCGCGAAGCCGTCGACCGCGTGATGGTCGTGCGCGAGAAGTCTTTCCCGGATCACCCCACCGCCACGCAGGTGGCCGTGCTCGAAGACAACATCCTGGTCGAGCACTTCGTCACGAGCACCGGCTCCGCGTCCATGGTCGGCAACGTCTACCTGGGCAAGGTGCAGAACGTGCTGCCCAGCATGGAGGCGGCGTTCGTCGATATCGGCCGCGGCCGCAACGGTGTGCTCTACGCGGGCGAGGTCAACTGGGAGGCCGCCGGGCTCGGCGGCAGGGAGCGCAAGATCGAGCAGGCGCTCAAGCCGGGCGACCAGGTGCTGGTCCAGGTGAGCAAGGACCCGGTCGGTCACAAGGGCGCCCGCCTGACCACCCAGATCAGCCTGGCCGGGCGCTTCCTGGTGTACGTGCCGGGCGGTACCTCCACCGGGATCAGCCGCAAGCTGCCGGACACCGAGCGCAAGCGTCTGAAGGAGATCCTGCGCGACATCGTGCCCGCCGACGCCGGTGTGATCATCCGCACCGCCTCCGAAGGCGTCAGCGAGACGGAACTGGCCCGCGACGTGGAGCGGCTGCAGAAGACCTGGCGCACGATCCAGCAGCAGACGGGCAAGGACAACAACGGGCCCAAGACGCTGTACGAGGAGCCCGATCTCCTGGTCAAGGTCATCCGAGACTTGTTCAACGAGGACTTCTCCAAGCTGGTCATCGAGGGTGACCGCGCCTGGAGCACGGTCGAGAAGTACATCGGCACGGTCGCGCCGGACCTGCTCGCCCGGGTCTCCCGACACGAGAACAACGGTGTCGACGTGTTCGAGACCTATCGGATCGACGAGCAGCTGGCCAAGGCGCTGGATCGCAAGGTGTGGCTGCCCTCGGGCGGCACCCTGGTGATCGACCGCACCGAGGCCATGACGGTGATCGACGTCAACACCGGAAAGTTCACCGGCTCCGGCGGCAGCAACTTGGAGGAGACGGTCACCAGGAACAATCTGGAGGCGGCCGAGGAGATCGTGCGCCAGATGCGGCTGCGCGACATCGGCGGCATGATCGTCGTCGACTTCATCGACATGGTGCTCGAGTCCAACCGCGACCTGGTGCTGCGCCGCCTGACCGAGGCGCTGGGCCGGGACCGCACCCGCCACCAGGTGTCCGAGGTCACCTCGCTGGGCTTGGTCCAGATGACCCGCAAGAAGCTGGGCACCGGACTGGTCGAGGCGTTCTCGACCACCTGCGAGCACTGCCACGGTCGCGGCATCCTTGTGCACGCCTACCCGGTGGAGCCCGGCTCCGGTGAGGAGGCCGCGGCGCGCACCCGGGAGAGCGGTTCGCGCAGGCGCCGTGGCCGGGACAAGGGCGCGGCCGCGCAGGCTCCCCAGCCGGCGAACGGCTCGGGTCCGGCAGCCGAGCAACCCGAGGAGGAAGCGGCCGTCAAACGGGCGCATCCGGTGGCGCTGGCCATGGCCGCGCACCACTCCGATGAGGGCGAGCAGGAGCCGGAACGGTCCGAGGCCGCCGCGGAGCCGACCGGAACCGCGGTCGCCGACGAGCAAGTGGTCACGGAGGTCGTCGAGGCCGCGGTGGCGGTGCCCGCCGAGGAGCCGGAGACCGAGCCCGCCGAAGTGGTCGAGGTCATCGAGGAAGTCGAGAAGGTCGAGTCCGCGCCGGTCGCCGAGCCTGCCGCCATCGCCGAACCGGAGCCGGTCGCCGCGGCCGAGCCGGTCGCTCGACCCGTCTCGGCTGCCGAGCCGGTCCCGAGGGGCGAGAACGGTGCTGCCGCCAACGGTGCTGCCGCAGAAGCGTCGGTCCGTCCGGCTCGTCGCCGACGGGTGGCCCGTTCGGCTGCCGCGCCTGCCGCGGACAGTTCGGGGGCGGTGTTCGTGCTACCCACCGGGGAGCAGACGCCCGCGCCCGCGGTCGACTACTCCCAGCCGGCACCGGCCGAACTGCCGCAGCGCAACCGGCCGCGCAGGCGTGCGGTCGGCCGCCCGGCAGGCGCGCCGGACGCGTCGAACTGAGTTGTAGCTCACCTCACGTGGCCCCCGCTGGTCCATCCGGTGGGGGCCACGTGCGTCCCGGCAGCGAACCGACGGCATGGCGCGGTGGCAGCGTGGACGCCGGTTTGGTCGTCGCGGTAGCCGTCCTGTAATCTTGGACAGTCGCTGCCCGGTGACAACATGTTTTGTCTTCGTGGCCCGGTTCTCGACAGTTCGATACCGAGAGCCACCAGGCGCCGAGGCGGTGGCGATTACCAGACCAGTCGTGTGGCGGTTTCCGGTGGAATCAGACCGGAGGAGTCGCCGCGTGAGCAAGTGCCGAGCACTACAGGAAGAAGGGCAGCCGACCGATGGCAACGTACGCGATCGTCAAGACCGGCGGAAAGCAGTACAAGGTCGCGGTCGGTGACCTGGTGAAGGTGGAGAAGATCGAGGGTGCGCCGGGCACCGCCGTGGCGCTGGCCCCGGTCCTCGTCGTCGATGGCGCCGAGCTGACCACCGACGCCGCGAAGCTGGCCGAGGTCTCCGTGGCCGCCGAGGTGGTCGAGCAGACCAAGGGCCCGAAGATCCGCATCCACAAGTTCAAGAACAAGACCGGCTACCACAAGCGCCAGGGTCACCGTCAGCCGCTGACGGTCCTGAAGGTCACCGGCATCAAGTAAGACATCCCGAGGAGAACCAGCTATGGCACACAAGAAGGGTGCGTCCAGCTCCCGGAACGGGCGCGATTCCAACGCCCAGCGACTCGGCGTCAAGCGCTTCGGCGGCCAGACGGTCAAGGCCGGCGAGATCCTGGTGCGTCAGCGTGGCACCCACTTCCACCCCGGCGTGAACGTCGGCCGTGGCGGTGACGACACTCTGTTCGCCCTGGCGGCGGGCGCGGTGACGTTCGGCACCAAGCGTGGACGCAAGACCGTCAACATCGTGGCCCCGGAGCCGGTTCAGGCCTGACCGCCGAACCACTTCCGGACTACAGCGAGCGGGTCAGGGTCTCGAAACCCTGGCCCGTTTTTCGTGTTCGAGAACGAACTGCCCCGAGTACGACCAGTCCCGAAGGAGGATGATTCGGCGTATGTCCAAGTTCATCGACCGTGTCGTACTACATGTGCGTGCGGGTAAAGGCGGCCACGGTTGCGCCTCGGTGCACCGTGAGAAGTTCAAGCCGCTCGGCGGGCCCGACGGCGGCAACGGTGGCAACGGCGGAGACGTCATCCTCGAGGTCGACCCCAACGTGCACACGCTCTTGGACTTCCACTTCCACCCGCACGCCAAGGCAGGCAACGGCAAGCCGGGCGAGGGCGGCAACCGCGACGGCAAACAGGGCGCCGATCTGATGCTGAAGGTGCCGGACGGCACCGTGGTGCTCGACGACGACGGCAAGGTGCTCGTCGACCTGGTCGGTGCGGGCAACCGCTTCATCGTCGCCCGCGGCGGCCGCGGCGGTCTCGGCAATGCCGCGCTGGCTTCGAAGGCCCGCAAGGCTCCGGGTTTCGCGCTGCTCGGCGAGGACGGCGAAGAGCTCGACCTGGTGCTGGAGCTGAAATCCGTAGCCGACGTCGGGCTCGTCGGCTTCCCGTCGGCGGGCAAGTCCTCACTGGTCTCGGTGCTGTCGGCGGCCAAGCCGAAGATCGCCGACTACCCGTTCACCACGCTGGTGCCCAATCTCGGCGTCGTCGCCAGCGGTGACACCACCTTCACCGTCGCCGACGTGCCCGGTTTGATCCCGGGCGCGAGTGAGGGCCGGGGACTGGGGTTGGACTTCCTGCGGCATCTCGAGCGGTGCGCGGTGCTCGCCCACGTGGTGGACTGCGCGACGCTGGAGCCGGGCCGCGACCCGGTGTCCGACGTCGACGCGCTCGAAGCCGAACTGGCCGCGTACAAGCCCGCGCTGAGCGCGGACGCCGGGCTCGGCGACCTCGCCGACCGGCCGCGCGTGGTGATCCTGAACAAGATCGACGTGCCCGACGCGGCCGAACTCGCGGAAATGGTGACCCCGGAGTTCACCGAACGCGGCTGGCCGGTGTTCGAGATCTCCGCGGTGAGCCGGGCGGGTCTGCGTCCCTTGACTTTCGCCCTCGCCGACCTGGTGCGCCAGTACCGCGAGGATCATCCGAAGGCCGCGCCCAAGCGGCCGGTCATCCGTCCGATCGCGGTGGACGAAACCGGATTCAGTGTGATCGCCGACCCGGAGGAGCCGGGCGGTTTCATCGTGCGCGGCACCCGGCCGGAGCGCTGGGTGCGCCAGACCCAGTTCGACAACGACGAGGCCGTCGGCTACCTGGCCGACCGTCTGGCCCGCCTCGGCGTCGAGGACGAGCTGGTGAAGCTGGGCGCGGAACCGGGTGCGCCGGTGACCATCGGCGACGTGACGTTCGAGTGGGAGCCCCAGATCTCCGCGGGCGTCGACATGGTGCCCACCGGGCGCGGCACCGACATCCGGCTCGAGCATTCCGACCGGGTCAGCGCGGCTGAGCGCAAGCACGCGTCCCGGGTGCGACGCGGTCTGGTGCAGGAAGAGCAGGAGTAGGGCGACCGCCCTGACTACCGTGGATTCGATTGTGGCGCAGGGAGTTGGGTGGCGATGCGGGTGAATTCGGCGACCGCCGAAGCGGATTCGCCGGGCCTCAGCGAGGCCCGTCTGGCGATCGCGTCGGCGCGACGGGTCGTGGTGAAGATCGGTTCGTCGGCGCTGACCAGCTTGAAGGGCGGCCTGGACACCGCGCGACTGGATCGGCTCGCCGACGCGGTGGAGGCGCGGATGCGCGCCGGATCCGATGTGGTGGTCGTGTCTTCGGGCGCGATCGGCGCCGGCATCGCGCCACTCGGCCTGACCAGCCGTCCGCGTGATCTGGCGACCAAGCAGGCCGCGGCGAGCGTCGGACAGCTGGCGCTCGCGCATGCCTGGGGCACCTCGTTCGCCCGTTACGGCCGTACGGTCGGGCAGGTGCTGCTGAGCGCCGACGACTTCGCCCGCCGCGAGCACCACCGCAACGCGCAGCGCACCCTCGATCGCCTGCGTTCGCTCGGCGCTGTTGCCGTGGTGAACGAAAACGACACGGTAGCGACGGAAGAGATCCGATTCGGCGACAACGACCGGCTCGCGGCGCTGGTCGCCCACCTGATCGGCGCCGACGCGCTGGTGCTGCTGTCGGACGTGGACGGCCTCTACGACGGCGACCCCCGTAAGGGCGCGGCCACGCTGATTCCGGAGGTACGCAGCAGCGCCGACCTCGACGGCGTCATCGCGGGCAGCGGCGGCGCGCTCGGCACCGGAGGCATGGCGTCGAAGTTGTCGGCGGCGCGCCTGGCCGCGGATGCGGGTGTGCCGGTCCTGCTGGCCGCCGCCTCGTCGGCCGCCACCGCGCTGACCACCGGCACGGTCGGCACCGCGTTCGCCGCCCGCCCGGTGCGGTTGTCCGCCCGCAAGTTCTGGGTCCGGCACGCCGCCGACAGCCGCGGCGCGCTGCTCATCGACGAGGGCGCGGTCCAAGCGGTGGCGCACCGGCGGCGGTCGCTGCTCGCGGCGGGAATAGTCGGCGTGCGTGGGCGCTTCTACGGCGGGGACGTGGTGGATCTGGTGGCCCCCGACAGCCGTGTCGTCGCCAGGGGCGTCGTCGAATACGACAGCACCGAACTGGCGGGCATGCTCGGCCGCTCCACCGCCGAGCTTCCCGAGACCATGCAACGCCCCGTCATCCACGCCGACGACCTGGTCAAGGTCTGATCGCACACCAGCCGATCGGCAGCGGGGACACCGAGCGAGTCATGAGCACGCTCCGGTCGCGGTTCGCCTCGGCGCGGGCTGGTGCGGGACGCCGAAGCGCTGTGGCCGATCGCGCGAGCGGTGCGTCGGTAGCATGATGCCGGTCGTTCGGCCGCCTCCGCCGCGAACCGGATGCCCGTGGCAACGCTCCCGTTCGGTGGTTCGCGGCGCGCGTATTGCGGTGGCGGCTCGGAAGGTGGATACCTGCTACGTCACCGGATCCATCCGTTCGCCGACGGTCTGGCTTGCCCGTTCGTGTGATCGGCTGAGCGACGTCCAGCCGGACGTGGATCGGGACGGCTTGGATGCCGTATCGGTCGGTTGATGTACCGGCCGATCGGCGAGCGCGTTGTGACGATTTCCGAGGTCGAGGATCAGACCTGGCCTCGTACCCATCGGCTGCCGGACCGTCAGGATGGGACGACGCCGGGCTGGTTGGTGGTCGGAATCTGCTCCTGATTGCCTTCCACCGGGCCGGTGACACCGGGTTGGCCGCCTGGGTCGGGCAGCGGGACCGCGGGATCGGCAGGGCCGGGCACAGGGGGTGGTGCGGGCTGCGGGCTCGGCTGTGTTTGGGGTGGGCTCGGTGGTTGTGCCGGCTCCGGGATGGGCGGCGCGGGCGGGGGCGCGGGGAGCGGCGCCGGTGCCGACGAACTCGGCGGTGGTGCGGGCTCCGGGCTCGGCGGCGCTGGTGAAGGACTCGGTGGTGCGGAGGAAGGGCTCGGGCTCGGTGGCACGGGGGGAGCACTCGGCGGCGCCGGTGTGGTGGTCGGCGCCTGCTGCGTCGGCGGAGCCGGTTCAGGTGCGAGTGACGGCGGCGCGGGCTCTGGTGACGACGGCGCGGGCTCTGGTGACGGCGGCGCGGGCTGTGGCGATGGCGTGGGCGTCGGTGTCTGAGTGGTCGGGGCTTGCTGCGTCTGCGGAGCGGGCTCGGGTGACGGTGACGGCGTGGGTTGCGGCGTCGGCGCGGTCGGGGCCTGCTGCGTATCCGGTTCCGGCGGGGCGGGTGGCACCGGATTGTGGGAAGCGTCAGGCGATTCCGGCGCGGCAGGTGCGGGTTGCGCTGTGCCCGGCGACCATTGCTCATTGGGCAGCGCCTGCTCGGGCGTCGAGTATCTCGGTGTGCCGGGAGGGACCGCCTGCGGCGCGGACGGCGCCGTCACAGCGGGCGGTGCGGGCAGCGCGGGGACGCCGGTTCCCGCCGCGGAATAGGCGGGCTTGTAGACCATGTTCATCGCCAGCACGGCTTCCTGACGCAGTGCCTCCTGCGCCATCTGCGCGTCGATGACGTGCGCGGCCTCCAGCAGTTGCGCGATCGCGCCGACCGGTCCCGAAGCGCCGGGCGGCACCACCGCGAGTTTCACCGCCTCGGCGGCCGCGGCGACCCCGCCGAGCCGGGCTCCCACTTGGCCCAGCACCGCGGCAAGCTCATCCGCCGACGCCGCGAAACTGCGTGCGCATGCCTGGGCGGCGTCGGCGGCGGCGCCTTTCCATTCGGCCGAGTCCATCACGCGGTCCACACCGCCGCGAGTGAGTGGAAGCGACGTGGTGAGCGCCCCTGCGGCCTCGATCCAGATCGTCGACGCGCGCAGCACCTGCGCGGCGTCGATCTGCTGCGCCTTCGCGTAGATCTCTTCGTGCCGCAGCGACTCGAAATGTTCCATCGAGCTGATGTAGGTGGGATCGGAGCCGCTCATCGGGGCAACCTCGCCTCAACCGCGCGCAGGGCGGCGGCGCCCGCGGCATCGGCTTCTTCGAACAGCCCTCCGCTGATCAGGAATGCTTCCTTCATGCGGTAGGCCGCTTCGATGTAGTGGTCGAGCAGAGCCGCCGCGTCCCGCGCCTTGCGGCCGAATCCGGCCTGCAACTGCTGCGCGGAGACGAATCCGCCGAAACCGCCGAGTTCCGCGGCGGATTCGAGGCGTTGCTGTAGATGGATCAGCCGATCGGCCTGCCGGTCGTACATCTCGGCGCACTGCCGAGCCGCTGCCGGATCGAACTGGACGGTCCCGGCCTGCGCGGCGTCCATGAATCGGGCGATATCGGCTCGGCTGGTCTCGATCGTCATCGCTCACCCCTGAGATCGGTCGGTCCGCCTCAGACTAACCGGAAGCCCGGCGCCGGGTCAGCAATAGTCGGCGGTCACGCTCGCGGGAGCGGGCTATACCGGTATGCGCTTTTGCAATTGGGTCGCGATCTGTTCCGAGGAGGCAGGCGCGATGCGCACTTCGACACCCGCCTTGATCAGGTATCTTCCGTCGTTCCGCACGTCGATCCAGGTGTAGTGGACCGGCGGGGGCGGGGTCGGACGATCCAGTCGCGGTTCGATTCTGATGTGGCCCTCGGCGGTATGCGGCTCGAGCAGCAGCTTGCGGATGCGCGGCGCCGCCTGGTGTCGCGCGGGCGCTGTTTCCTTGTCGCGCACCGCGTCGCCGGTGGCGACCCGAGCGGGTTCGCGGCCCGCGGGGGTCTTCGGCAGCAGCGCCGCTATCCGCCGCCCCAGTTTCGAGCTGTGCCCGATCGAGATATGCACGCGGCCACCGAAATCCGGGCTCGTGCCGGGTTCCTGCACCGCGAGCACGGCGCGGTCGTAGATGGCGGCGGCCAGCAGCCGCAGTTCACCGCCCGGCTGGTGGGTGCCGCCGATGGCCACGATCCTGGTGTGCGGCGCGGCCAGAATACGCAGGCAGGCCGATAGATCGGGGTCGGAGCCGAGCGGCAACCGCTCGGCGAGGGTGATGCGCAGCTTCTCGGCCTCGTCCTCGGTGCGGGGAGTCTCCAGGATGCGCAGCGGGTACGGGTGACGATCCAGATCGGTCTCCCGCCAGATATAGGCGAACTCGTCCGGAGTGAAGGTCCATTCCACGGCCGACTCACATCCTTACCGAACCACCAATACTGTTCGTAGCCTAGCGGTCCCGACGCCGAGATCGCAGATGACTTCACGGTACGGGTGCGTCCGGTGTCAGCTCGGCCGGGCCTCCAGCACGTTGTCCGGCGAGGCCGTCGGCACCCGCTTGGTCAGCGTGAATCCGTGCCGGGCGAGGAAAGCGCGGTACTCGGCCTCGGTCCGTTCCCGGCCGCCTGCGTTGACCAGCATCTCCAGGTCGATGAACTTGCTCGGGTGCGGCGCGCTGTGTTCGGGTACGACCAGCTCGACGATCAGCAGCCGGGCGTCGGGGTCCATAGCCGCACGGACCGTTCGCAGAATGCGCCCCGCCTCCGGTTCCGCCCAGTCGTGCAGGATGTGCTTGAGGATGTAGGCGTCGCCACCCTTGGGGACGCTGTCGAAGAACGATCCGCTTTCCACGGCGCAGCGATCGGCGAGACCGAGTTCGGCCAGCCGCGTGGGCGCCGCCGCCACCACTTCGGGCAGGTCGAACAGGACGCCGCGCGACCGCGGGGCACGGCGCAGGATCTCGGTGAGCAGGGTTCCTTCACCGCCGCCGACGTCGACCAGGGTCTCGTAGCGGCCGAAATCGTAGGCCGCGAACAGCGGTTCCAGCGCGAGGCTGCCGATGCTGGTCATCGCGCGATCGAACAGTTCGCCGAGTTCGCGGTCGTGCTGGATGTAGTCGAAGAACGGCATCCCGTTCAGTTTCTCGCCGACCGGCTCGCCGGTACGCACGGCGTCGACCAGGTGCGACCAGTGGTTGCGGTGCGCGGGCGACCCGAAGAACAGCACCGCGTCGCGCAGCGACACGTTCGCGTCCTTGCGCAGCGCCCGCGCCATCGGCGTCAGCGCGTACCGTCCGTCGTGCCGTTGGGTGAAAATGCCGTAACTGATCAGCAGCCGCAGCAACCGCCGCAGCGCGTCCTCGTCGGCGCCGACCGCCGCCGCCAGTTGTGCGCCCGACCGCGGTCCCGCCGCGAGTTCGTCGGCCACGCCGAGCGCCGCGGCGGCATGGATGGCCTGCGTGATCCATCCGGCGGCGATCAGCTCCATCAGCGCGACGTGCCCCGGCACCAGCTTGCGGAACGCGACGGCCAGCGCGCAGCGAACTGATTCGACGGCCCGTATCAGCGGCAGCGGAGGGATTCTCGGTCGGTCGGACCCCACAGCGACTCCATCCGTCGAAGGTCGGCAGCACTCTGCGCTTGTCTAGGAGGGTACGTCGCGCCCGGGTTCGCTGCGCTGTTTCTCCCGCTCGGCCGCCGTGGCGAGATAGTCGCCGAGTTCGCGCCGGAGCGTGACGTCCATCGACCGGGCGAGCGTCGCGTGCACCGAGGCGACCGCCAGCTCGCGCATCTTGTTGAGCATCGTTGTGGTCTCGGCGATTTCGTTGCTGGTGTCCGGCAGCCAGCCGGGGCCGTGCTCGTCGATGATGTGCTGCTTGGCGGCGGTGATCATGATGTGGGTGATGTCATCGATCCGATCGGCCACCTTGGCGTAGATCTCGATGAGCGTGCGCAGTTCGAGCCCGTACTCGTGCAGCTCGGCGAACGAGGTGAGCAACTGGGTTTCGGTGAACACCACCGTGTCGCCTTCGAGCCGCACCAGCTTCATCTCGCGCAGCCGGTCGACCAGCTCGTCGGCCTCCGCGCCGAGGATGGTGCCGATCAGCTCGCGGGGCACCTCGAACGTCTCGTCCTTGGCCCAGGACGCCGTCACGGCGTGTTGCAGGCCGAGCACCTCGGTCAGGTCCTTGCCGGTCTCCCAGCTGGTGATGAAGTCGGCGATGTGCGCGGTGGTGAAGCCGCGCTGCAGCAGCGCATCGATCAGGCGCAGCCGCTCCAGGTGCGCGTCGTCGTAGATGCTGGCCCGGCCGTCCTTGCCGACCGGCGGCGGCAGCAACCCGCGTTCCTGGTAGGCGCGCACGTTGCGGGTGGTGGTGCCCGCGGCGCGCGCGAGGTCATCGATCCGGTACTCCGGCGTCGACCTCACCTCCCTCGCTGACCACGGCGCCGACGGACCGGCGGCACGCTTTGCACTCGCTGCGGACCGAGTCTATCGTCCGCGCCGCCGGTCCCGCGGCACTCAGGAAACCGGTGCCACCCGCTGTCGCCGCTGGTCGGCGGTCTGTTCGACCATGAGGTAGTCGTCGAGATCGACCGCGCGCAGCTGATGGACATACTGGGTGGCGAACCCCGGATACATGGTCGCGTTGAAGCCGTCCTCGGTGAGATACCAGCTGCGGCATCCCGAGTTCCAGGTGGTGGCGGCGAGCTTGCGCTGGATGGCGGCGTTGTAGCGATCCTGCCGATCGCGCCGTACGTCCAGCATGCGCAGATCCCGGTCCAGGATGAGGCCGATCGCGCCGACGAGGTAGTCGATCTGGGCTTCCATGTAGACCAGCGCGGAATTGTGCCCCGGCCCCGAATTCGGTCCGAACGTGAGATACAGGTTGGGATATCCGGAGACCGCGACGCTCTTGTAGGCGTAGGCCCCGCGCGACCATTCGTCGGCGAGAACCCGGCCGTCGCGCCCGACCACCGGAATGGGGGTCCCGGTCTTGGAGACGTCGAATCCGGTCGCGAAGACGATGCAGTCCGCCTGGTGTTCGATACCCTCCGCGGTGCGGATGCCGTGCTCGGAGATCCGGGCGATCGGCCAGGTGATCAATTTGCAGTTGTCCCGTTGCAGGGCGGGGTAGTAGTCGTCGGTCATCAGCAGGCGCTTGCAGCCCGCGCGGAAGTCCGGGGTGAGCTGACGGCGCAGCCACGGGTCCTTCACCTGTCTGCGCAGCTGTGCCTTGCCGACCAGCTCGACCACCCTGGTCAGCGGCGTGTTCCAGACCACGCCCAGTGCCACCGACTCGTGTCCGTAGAACCAGGCGCGCCGAGCCAGCTGTTCGGCGGCGGGCACCCGGCGGTAGAGCTCCTTGGTCAGGCCGTTGGTCCGTCGGTCGACCCGGGGCAGCACCCAGCCGGGCGTGCGCTGGAACACCTTCACCGAGTCGGCTTTGTCCACCAGCTCCGGGATGATCTGGACCGCGCTGGCCCCGGTGCCGACGACCGCGACCCGTTTGCCGGTGAAGTCGTAGTCGTGATCCCACCGGGCGCTGTGGATCTTGTGGCCGCGATAGGTCTCGATGCCCCGGATATCCGGAAGACTGGCGTTGGCCAGCGGCCCGGAGGCCAGCACCACGGTGCGGGCGAGGATCGGGTGCGCGTGGCCCTCGACGGCGATCTCCCAGGTCCCGGCCTGCTCGTCGAACGCGATGCCGGTGACGTTGTGCCCGAACCGCAGGTGCGGACCGAGCCGGAATTCCGCGGCCATCGCTTCGATGTAGCCGAGGATCTCGTTGCTTCCGGAGTAGGTGCGTGACCAGTTCGGATTCGGCGCGAAACTGTAGGAGTACAACCGCGACGGAATGTCGCACGCCGCACCCGGATAGGTGTTGTCGCGCCAGGTGCCGCCGATCGCGGTGCCGCGCTCGAAGATCGCGAAGTCGTGGATTCCGCGCTGTTTCAGGCGGATGGCGGTGCCGATTCCGGCGAACCCGCCGCCGATGACGGCGACGTCGAGGGTGTGCGTACTCATCGTATTCCCTGTCATGCGGCGGGCTCGTAGGTCAGTTCCTTCGACCACGTCGGGTTGTTGCGCAGCAGTGCCCTCGGCAGCAACCCCGTGACCTTCACCAGCGCGTCGGCCACCAGGTGGTAGGGATGCCCGCGGTCGATCACCCAACCGCCGTGCGTCTTCACGATCTGGTACATCGGAAGCCTGCGGGCGAATTCGCTGCGCTCGCCGACGTTCGCGTACCGCTTGAGCGCGCCGTAGAGCTTCTCCTCGTCGACGCCCATCGCGACGATGTTGTCGCGCATCTTGTTCAGCAGCGGCACGTAGCTCAGCACGCCGATGATCAGCGAGGGCTTGGCCCAGCCGCCGACCAGGTCGATGAGCAGCTTGCGCATCTCGGCGTGCCCGAGCAGGTCCATCACGGCGAAATCGACGGCCAGGTGGCGGGATTCGTCGGAGTTGATCCTCTTGAACGCCGCCTGGCAGACCGGGTCCTCGATCTCGTCCATGATGAACTTGATCAGGGCGCCGTCCAGCGCGACCTCCAGCATGGGGATCACGGTGCCGAGGAACGACAGCGACATGTCGTCGGAGTATTTGTCCAGGAAGTCGATCACCAGCTTGACGTTGACGTTCGGCTGCGGGATCTCGTCACCGTCGAGCATGCCCCACCGGCGCATCAGCGCCAGCTCGGCGTTGGCGTGCTTCTGTTCCTCGGCGTGGAAGTAGCGGTAGATCTCGCGCAGCGTCTCCGTCGGCGCCTTCTTGGCCATTGCCGCGAAGCCGCGCGCGCCGACGTTCTCGATCCACATCAGATCGGCCATGAACGGCTTGAGCTTGGCGTGCAGTTCGGGCGTGATCGTCTCGGCGCCCGGTGCGTCCCAATCGATGTCGGCCAGCGCCCACTGGCGGTCCTTGATCTTGCGGAGCATGTCGTCGAAGTCCATCGCGATGGCCATGTCAGACTCCTGTCTTGTCGGTGACCGAGGTGCGGTCGGTGGTGGTCGAGTCGTCCTGTGGCAGCAGCCGCTCCAGGAGTCCGAGGACGTAGGTGTATTGGGCGGGGAAGTGCCGCTTGAGCAGCCATACGACGTGCGCGTCCAGCTGGGGCAGCACGTAGAGCTGCCCGCGGTCGTGCGCGTCCAGGGCGGTGCGTGCGACGCGTTCGGGGGAGAATCCGGTCCAGCGCATGAGGAAGTCGGCCAGCTGCGCGGATTCCTTGGTGATCCGGCCGTCCCTGGCGACGTTCGTACGAACGAACGTCGGGCACAGGACCGTGACCGCGACGCCGGTGCCGCTCAGTTCGGCGGCCATGGTCTCCGACAGCGACAGCACGCCCGCCTTGGACACGTTGTAGGCGGCCATCGAGGGGGCGGCGGCGAATCCGGCCGCCGAGGCGACGTTGATGATGCCGCCGGTCCCGGCGGCGCGCAGGCGTGGGGCGAAGATCTCGCAGCCGTGCACCACGCCCCACAGATTGATGCCCAGCGCCCACTGCCAGTCCTGGAAGCCGATGCGTCCGACGGGTTTTCCGCCGATCCCGACGCCCGCGTTGTTGATCACCAGACTGACCGGGCGCTCGAACAGCGTCTCGGCGAAGCGGGCGAGCAACTCCACGTCCTCGCGTTGCGCCACGTCGCAGCGGAATGCGTGCGCCGCGCCCGGATGGGCGCGTTCGATCAGGGCGACCGTTTCGTCGGCGCGCGCCTCATCGATGTCGGCGCAGATCACGCGGCCGCCGCGGGCCGCGATCTCCATCGCGAACGCCCGGCCGATGCCGCTGCCCGCGCCGGTGACCACGGCTCGCGCGCCGTGGGTGCGCCGGGTGCGGCCCAGGGCCACCAGTTTCTCGAGTCCGAACATCTCAGCTCACCTTTTTCGTGCCGGAGGTAGCGACCAGCGCCGCGCGCAGGAAGTCGGCGGCGCGGGCGAGGGCTTGGTCGGCCTCGGGCACCACCATGGGAAGGGCTTGGAAGACGTGCAGTTGCCCCGGCCAGATCTCCAGCTCGCAGGTGCCGCCCGCCCGCCGGACCATCTCGCACAGCGCCTGCGCGTCGGCGCCGAGCATCTCGGTGCCGCCGACTTGCACGAGGATCGGCGGCAGCGCGAGACCGTGCGGGATGGTCAGCCGCAGGCGCGCCGCGTCGGCGGGATGGCCGCTGGTGTAGGCCGCGGGCAGCCTGCGCGCGGCCGCGGCGGAGATCAACGGATCGGACCGGACACGTTCCCGCTCGGCCGCCAAGCCGAGGGTCAGATCCAGCAGCGGGGAGAACATCGCGACGGCGGCGGGCTGGGAGCGGCCGTTCCGCCCGTTCTCGACCAGCAGGTCCAGCGCCAGGTGCCCACCCGCGGAATCGCAGGCGATCACCATGTCCTCCGGGGCGATGCCACGGCCGAGCAGCCAGCGGTAGCCGGCCTCGATGTCGTCGGCCGCGGCTGGGAACCGGTGCTCGGGCGCGAGCCGGTAGTCGGTGAGGAACACCGGAAGCCCGGTCTTCTTCGAAAGCCGGGCCGCGAGACCACGATGTGTGCGAGCCGAGCAGATCACGTACCCGCTGCCGTGGATGTAGTAGACGGCCCGTGTACCGAACGGCACGCCGGCCGCCCGGACCCACTCGCCGCGCACCGCGCCCGACCGGACCTGGGTGACGGAAGTACCGGGTGGAACGGGACCGCCGACGGCCATCAGTGTGGCGATGAGCTTGCGTGCGAACCAGACACCGGGGGCATTCATCGGAACCGCGCAGTTCACCGGCCGCAATCCGAGCCGGGTCGCCGCGGCGGCGACGGTGGCGCGGGGCGAGGGCACGGCGGGAACGCCGGGGACCGAGGTCCTCGTTGACCTTGTCATGCGTCCAGAATCAGTGATGAATGTGCCAGTTGTCAATGGCACATTCCAAGAAGGCTGATTGGTGGTGCGCGGCCCGCCTTAAGGTGACATGTGGCCACAATGGACGACGACGACATCGCGGCGGTGACCATCGGCGAGTTGGAGCCCTACGCGGTCGAGGTCGTGCTGGAGGATTACAACCCCGCCTGGCCGAGTTGGTACGCCGAAGAGAAAGCCGCGATAGGCGCGGCGCTCGGCGGCGTGGCCCTCCGAATCGAGCACACCGGCTCCACGTCGGTGCCAGGTCTCGCGGCGAAGCCGTTGATCGACATTCTGCTGGTCGTTCCCGACACCGCCGACGAAGCCGCCTATATTCCGGCGCTCGAGGCCGCCGGGTATTCATTGCGGATACGGCAGGTGGACTGGTACCAGCATCGCTGTCTCGTCCGGCGGGTGGAAAGCGGTGCGCCGCGCAATGTGAACCTGCACGTGCTCTCGCCGGAGTCGGGCGCGGTGGAGATCGAGCGAATCCTCGCCTTCCGGGATCGGTTACGCGCGAACGACGACGACCGACGTTACTACGAGCGGACCAAACGTCAACTGGCCCTTCGCGAGTGGAAGTTCGTGCAGCACTACGCGAACGCCAAGAGCGCGGTCATCGAGGAGATTCTCGGACGTGCGCTGTCCGGTTGACGATTGCCTGCCGGGACGTGATCGGGCTGATGCCCGAAGGATTTTTGTCAGTACCCGCGCGCCGGATCGACCGGCGCCAGCAGGGGGCGGCCTTGGACGAATCGCTCGACGTTCTCCTCGACGTGATCGGCGAACGCCGCCAACCGCAGCTGGGGTGGGTTCGAATCATGCGGCGTGATGATGGCATTGGGCAGCGACCAGAGCGGATGACCCGCGGGCAGGGGCTCGGGATCGGTGACGTCGAGCCCGGCGCCGCCGATCGCGCCGCAGGCCAGCGCCGCCACCAGCGCGTCGGTGTCGATGAGGCTGCCGCGCGCGACGTTGATGATCCACGAGGACGGCTTCAACCGAGCGAGTTCGTCCGCGCCGATGAGATGCCGGGTAGCGGGAGTCGCGGGAGCGGCGACCACCACGTGATCGGTGTGCGGCCAGATCCGGCCCAGATGGTCGGCGGAAATCGTCTCGACCGACGGCGGAATGCCGGGGCCGGTGACCGGCCGCCCACTCCGGTTCACCGCGATGACGTGCGCGCCGAGCGGAATCAGCATCGGGATCAGCGCGCGGCCGATGCCGCCGGCGCCGACGATCGTCACCGTCTTGCCGCGCAGCGTGCCTACATGCGGAAAGAAGTCCTGTTGCCGCCAGTCCGCGGCGCGCAGATGCTCGGGCAGGTACCGCACGCCCGCGAGCAGCAGCATGAGCGCGTGCTCGGCCACGCTCGCCGCGAAAGCCCCTGCGGCCGAGGTGAATCGGACGCCGGGATGCCTGGCGATGACGCCCGCGGTGAACCAGTCCTCGATGCCCGCGGCCGGAAGCTGCACCCACTCCACACCGGCAGGCAGGTCCTGCGGGAACTCGTCGGGTTCACCGACCCAGACCAGCCCCTGCGCCTCGTCGAGGTCGGAGACGGTGGCGCCCGCCTCCACCACGGCTTTCTCCACCAGAGTGGGAGGAGGGTCGGTGGGGCCGATCGCGATGGTTACTGCCGGTCGGTTCATGGACGGACCTCCTTCGGAGCAGTAGGACGTGGTCGCGGGGGGTGAACGTTGCGACCGTAGCACCGCCCGGCATGCACCGGCCGGTGTGCTCGTTCCAGGCGCCCGGTCAGCTCTAGGCCCCGCTCTGCTCGTCGTCGAGCTCCACGTCCACCTTGTCCCGCTCGGCCCAGTCCAGGAGAGGATCCAGGTGGAACACCGCGTCGTCCATGCCCGCGTGCAGATCGCCGAGTTCGGCGAAACGCGGGGGAACGGAGGACATGGTGAAGTCGCGCGGGTCGATGTCGGGAATTTCGTCCCAGCGTACCGGGGTGGAGACCGTCGCGGCGGGGACGCCGCGCACCGAGTAGGCGGCGGCGATGGTGTGGTCGCGAGCGTTCTGGTTGTAGTCGACGAACAGCGTCTGCGGGTCGCGGTCGCGCCGCCACCAGGTGGTGGTCACGTCGTCGGGTGCGCGGCGCTCGACCTCACGGGCGAACGCGAGCGCCGCCCGGCGCACGTCCTGGAATCCCCAGTGCGGCGCGATCCGGACGTACACGTGCAGGCCCCTGCCGCCGGAGGTCTTCGGCCACCCGACGGCGCCGATCTCGTCGAGCACCTCGTGCACCACCCCGGCGACGCGCCGCACCCGCGACCAGGGGCATTCCGGCATCGGGTCGAGGTCGATGCGCCACTCGTCCGGACGCTCGGTGTCGGCGGCGCGGGAATTCCACGGATGGAACTCGACCGTCGACATCTGCACCGCCCAGATGACGTCGGCGAGTTTGTCGACGCACAGCTCGTCGGCGTGCCTGCCGTAGCGCGGAAAGAACACCCGCACAGTCGGAATCCAGTCCGGCGCGCCTGCGGGAAGCCGCTTCTGATGAACCTTGTCGCCCGCCAGGCCCTTGGGGAACCGGTGCAGCATGCAGGGCCGGTCACGCAGCGCGTTGACGATGCCGTCCCCGACACTCAGGTAGTACTGCACCAGATCGAGCTTGGTCGCGCCGGTCTCCGGGAAGTACACGCGGTCGGGGTTGGAAATACGGACTGTGTGGTCGCCGACTTCGAGCTCGATCGCCGACCCGGTGGATTTGGAGGCCACGGGTCGACCTTAGTGGGAGATCCGTAGGAAGTCCGTCCACAACCCGGAGCGAAGACGATGCGGCCGCACAACCGTGCTCGGGCTGGGTTCCCGGCATCGCACCGCTCTGGTATGCATACCGGTATGAGCAAGGCGACGCGTGTGACCGTCACACTGGACCCCCAGGTGGCCGAATGGGCCAGGGAAGCCGCCGATCGCCAGAACCGCAGCCTGTCGTCGGTGATCAACGCCGCGCTGCGCACCACGCTCGTGCACGACAGCCTGACCGCGCTGGTCATCGACGAGGAAGCCGAACTGGCCGCCGCATACGACGAAGTGGCGCTCACCGAGGCCGCCGAGGACGACGCCAGCGGCTCCGCATGAAACGCGGTGAGGTCTGGCGCTACGCCCCGACGCTCAGTGACGGCACACCTTTTCCCCGGCGCATGACGGTCGTATTGGTGTCCGATTCGGCGGTGATCACCTCGCGCTATCGCTGGCTGCACGTGGTCCCGCTGCGCGCCGCCGACCCCGGCCACGTGCTGGCCACCCACACCGAGCACGGCTGGGCAGACACCCTCGAACTGCACCGCGCGTATCGCCCGTGGCTCACCGAATACCTCGGTGTGCTCACCGCGTCCGAAACGGAATCCCTCGACGCGCGCCTGCGGGCGACGCTGAGTCTGTGAATCCAGCGCCTGCGGCGGCGCATGCTCAGCTGTACGGCGCCGTTACGTCGGGGTGGCCAGGGCGAAGGGCAGGATGGCGTCGGCTCCCGCGGCTCGGAGCGCGTGGGCGGCGACGGTGAAAGTCCAGCCGGTGTCGGTGATGGCGTCCACGAGCAGGATCGGGCCCGGCACGTCGGTCAGGTCGGGGATCTCCCAGGAATCGAACAGTCCGGCCACGCGATGTGCGGAGTTGGCCGCGGAGACCGGCGGCCTGCCCGGCCGGGTGCGCAGGGTGCCGAGGTCGCGCAGGCGGCCGACTTCGGCGAGCCGGGCGGCGAGAGTGGCGGTGAGAACCGGGTAGCGCGGGGACTCCATCGCGAGCACCGAGGTGGGGCGAGCTGCCCAATCCCACTCGCGTAGAACGGCGACGCAGGCGTCGAAGACCGCGTCGGGGACCGGGTCGTCCGGGCCGTCGAGCAGCGCTCGCAGCCGCTGCCCCCAGCCGAGGTCGGTCAGCCTGCCCAGTACGCGGCCGGTCTCGGCGCCGCCGCTGATCTTGCCGGACAAGGGAATTCCCAGCTTGGTCATGCCGGTGGGCCACTGCTTGCGCGGCGCGAGATCCAGGCCGGGGCGGTCGAGGCGAGCCTTGGTCTCGGCGACCGCGTCGGCAGCCACAGTGCGGTCGGGACGGCTGCCGGTGCAGTTGTCGCAGCGGCCGCAGCCTGGCGAATCCGCCGGTTCCGCGGACAGTCCCGGGTCGTCGAGCTGGCGGCGCAGGAACTCCATGCGGCAACCGGCGGTCGACTGATAGTCGATCATGGCCTGCTGCTCGGCCTCCCTGGCGATGGACAAGCGCTCGTAGCGCTCGGTGTCGTAGGTCCAGGGGCGGCCGGTGGCGATCCAACCGCCGCGCACGCGGCGCACCGCACCGTCGACGTCGAGCACCTTCAACACCATCTCCAGCCGGGAGCGGTTCAACTCCACCAGCGGCTCCAACGCCGCGGTGGACATCGCTCGTTCGGAATCGAGCGCCGCGAGGACGGCGCGCACGATGTGCTCGCGCGGGAAGGCGACGGAGGCGAAGTAGCTC
Source organism: Nocardia sp. CY15 (assembly GCF_009829295.1). Taxonomy (NCBI): domain Bacteria; kingdom Bacillati; phylum Actinomycetota; class Actinomycetes; order Mycobacteriales; family Nocardiaceae; genus Nocardia; species Nocardia sp. CY15. The sequence continues at coordinate 59,162 of NZ_VUOT01000023.1, read as the reverse complement.
CAGATCCGCGCGTCCTCGGGGCCGGGAAGCAAGACCACCTCGGCCCGGTCGGTGCCGCGTCCGGCCCGTCCCGCCTGCTGGTAGTAGGCGATGGGGGAGGAGGGCGCACCGACGTGCACCACGAACCCGAGGTCGGGCTTGTCGAACCCCATGCCGAGCGCTGAGGTGGCGATGAGTGCCTTGACCTCGTTGTTCAGCAGCGCCGCCTCCAGCGCCTCGCGTTCTGCGGGGTCGGTCTGGCCGGTGTAGGCGGCGACGGTGTGGCCGTGGGAGTTCAGCACATCGGCCAGGTCGTGCGCGGCGGCGACGGTGAGCGTGTAGACGATGCCGGAGCCGGACAGCCGGTGCAGGTGACCGCTGAGCCAAGCGGTGCGTTCCACGGCGTCGTCGAAGCGCACCACCGACAGGTGCAGCGACTCGCGATCCAGCGTGCCGCGCAGCACCAGGGTGTCGATGCCGATCTGGGTGGCGACGTCGGTGACCACCCGGTCGTTGGCGGTCGCCGTGGTCGCGAGCACCGGGACATCCGAGCCGAGATCGGCGATCAGCGTCCGGATGCGCCGGTAGTCCGGCCGGAAGTCGTGGCCCCAGTCCGAGACGCAGTGCGCTTCGTCGATCACCACCAGCCCGGCGTCGGCCGCGAGCCGGGGCAGCACCTGATCCCGGAAGTCCGGGTTGTTCAACCGCTCCGGGCTGACCAGCAGCACGTCGACCGCTCCGGCGGCGACCTGAGCGTGGATCTCGTCCCACTCGGTGACATTGCCGGAGTTGATCGTGGCGGCGACCACCCCGGCGCGCTGCGCCGCCGCGACCTGGTTGCGCATCAGCGCCAGCAGCGGCGACACGATCACCGTCGGCCCGCGTCCGGCCCTGCGCAGCAGCTTGGCGGCGATGAAGTACACCGCCGATTTTCCCCAGCCGGTGCGCTGCACGACCAGCGCCCTGCGCCGCCTGACGACGAGCGCCTCGATGGCGGTCCACTGGTCCTCCCGCAGCCGAGCGCCGGTCCCGGCCAGCTCGCGCAACAGCTGTTCGGCGTGCTCGCGCAGGTCGGGGGTGGTGAGGTCGATCGAAGACGCATCGGTCGCCTGGGTCATGCGCTCCATCGTGCCCCACGACTCCGACAGGCGGCGGCCCGGCCGACCGCCGCCGCGATCGACCGGGCCGACGCCACACGGCCCCGTCTGTCGCGGCTGTCCACCGGCACGGGGTCCTCGGCCACGCGAGCGGCGTTGTCCGGCTCGTCATGGAAATCTCCGGCGACTCGGAGCGCCGACGAGGCGGCGACCGTGTTCAGGCGGGCCGCGCGGTCGCCGCGGCCAACTCGATCAGCCGGGTCCGGACCAGGTCCGGACGCTCTTCCACGATGAAGTGGCCGCAGTCCTGGACCAGTTCCAGGCGGTAGTCCTCGGCGCGCGCGGTCTCCTCGGACGCGAGGGAAGGATGCACCGCCGCGTCCTCGACTCCGAACAGGGTGCGAATCGGGATCCGCGCTCGGCGTCGTTCGCCACGTCCGGCCGAGCGCGGGACTTCGCGCAGCAGGAACGTGCGGTAGGTGTCGGTCGCGGCGCGGGCGCAGACGGGGTCGCGGAAACGGTCCGTGTACACGCGAATCGCCTGGGGTCCGAACTTCTCGCGGTCGCGTACCGCGCCGGCGAAGACCAGTTCCAGGAAGCGGGTGTGCCGGTGCAGGTAGGCGCCGAAGGCCGCGATGGGCGGTTGGTACACCAGCAACCGCCACGCATGCGGGAGAAAGCTGCGCGGCGTCTGCCACGGGTGGGCGATATTGAGCGCCAGCAGCGCGTCGAATCGTTCCGGTTCCCGCAACACGAGCAGGTGGGCGATATAGCCGCCCCAATCGTGGCCGACCAGCAGGACGCGGTCCAGCCCGAGTGCATCCAGCAGTGCGAGCAGGTCGGAGGCGACGTCGTCTTTGGCCCACCGGTGCGGCGCGGGACCGGACCAGCCGTAGCCGGGCAGGTCGGGCGCGATGATCCGCAGCCCTTCCGGCGGATCGGCCAGCAGGTGACGGTAGGCGTAGTGATGCTCGGGCCAGCCGTGCAGCGCGAGCACCGGGCGTCCGTCCGCCGGACCAGCCTCGGTGAGGTGGAAACGCACGCCGCGGGCGCTCACGTGTGAGCGCCGCACGCCCGGGATCTCCGGCGGGCCGGCCGCCGGGTCGGACTCCGGAGCGGGTGAGAAGAACCAAGGCCGCCAGGGCATAAGCGATGGTATCGAGGAAGTCGCCCGGGGGGCCCTATCGGGCCCCGAGTGTCGCAGCGGCGGCAGCACCTCGCCGCCGTGGTCGGGACGCTCATCGGCCTGGTGGTGACGGCGATCGGAACCAGCTCGGCTGCCCGAACGAGCCGAATTCGCCGCCACCTCGAGGCGGCACGGGCCGTGAGTTCACGCCGGGCGAGTACGATGCGCCCGGCGCGAAGTCGGCAACGCGACGTTCAGCCCTTGACGCAGAGCACCTGGCGCAGCGTCGCGACCACGTCGACCAGATCCCGCTGTGCGTCGATGACCTCGTCGATGTCCTTGTACGCGGCCGGGATCTCGTCCACCACGCCCGCGTCCTTGCGCGACTCGACGCCCTCGGTCTGGGCGATGAGATCGGCCACGGTGAACTGCTTCTTGGCCGCGTTGCGGCTCATCCGCCGTCCCGCGCCATGCGAAGCCGACTGGAACGAAGCCGGATTCCCCTTGCCCCGCACGACGTAGGAGCGGGTACCCATCGAGCCGGGAATCAGCGCCAGATCACCCGCGCCCGCCCGCACGGCGCCCTTGCGGGTGACCAGCATCGGCACGCCGTCGATCAGTTCTTCCGCCACGTAATTGTGGTGGCACGAAATCGGCTGCTCGAAACGGACTCCGCGCTCGGCGAATTCGGCGGCGACCGCACGGCAGACCAGGGCCAGCATCACCGCGCGGTTGCGCGCCGCGTACTCCTGCGCCCAGGTGAGGTCGCGCCGGTATGCCTCCATCTCCGGCGTGCCGGAGACGAAGACCGCCAAGTCGCGGTCGGGCAGATCGACGTTGTGCGGCAGCGTCCGCGCGATCGCCATGTGCCGCTCGGCGAGTTCCTTGCCGATGTTGCGGCTGCCGGAGTGCAGCAGGATCCACACCCGCTCCTCGGAGTCCAGGCAGACCTCGATGAAGTGGTTGCCGCCGCCGAGCGTGCCCATCTGCTTGTGCGCCTTGGACTCTCGCGACTGCACCCGGGCGTCCAGCGCGCCGAACGAACCCCAGAAGCGGTCCCAGCCGGCACGCAGCGTCGCTGTGCTCGCGCCGAGCCCCGCGACCTGGGAACCGAGGCGGGTGACGTCGACGGCGTCGTGATGAGCTTGGAAGCCGACCGGCACCGCCGCCTCGATCCGCGACCGCAGCGAACGCAGGTTGTCGGGCAGGTCGGCCGCGGTGAGGTCGGTGCGCACGCTCTCCATGCCGCAGCCGATGTCCACGCCGACCGCGGCGGGCGACACCGCGTCCCGCATCGCGATCACCGAGCCGACCGTGGCCCCTTTGCCGAGGTGCACGTCCGGCATGACGCGGACGCCGTGGACCCATTTCAGCGCGGCGATGTTGCGCAGCTGCTGGAGCGCGGCCTGCTCGACCTCGTGCTCGTGGGCCCACATCAGCGTCTGCGCCTTGGTGCCGCGCAGCTCGACGGGAAACATGGTCGATCCTTCCGTTGGTCTTCCATATCAACGGTAGGGACCCACGGCGCGCGGCGCACCCGATTATCCGACCGGCCGGAATGGCTCGGAGATCACCCGGCGGTGTGCTCGAACCGCGCGCGATAGACGCGCTCGGCATTCCCGTGGGCGATGGCGCCGACCAGAGCTTCGGCGTCGGCGGTCGTGATCGCGTCGTCGGCGATCCACTCGTCGATGAGTTCGCCCAGCCCGCGCCGCCAGAGCAGGGCGCCCAGGTAGTGCAGCTCGGCGAGCCCGTAGCCGTCGGAGGAGTAGCACAGCGATCGGAAGGGAGCCAGTTCCAGGGTCTCGGCGAGCACGGCGCCGGCCCGTCGGCCCACGTAGGGGATGGTGAGGCCCAGATCAAGATGGACGTGGTCGAAGACGTGCGCGAGGTAAGCCGCATGGCGATGGAAGGGCCAGCAGTGCAGCAGCATCACCGACAGCCCGGTGCCCGCGCTGCGGCGCAGGAAGTCGGTGAGCAGCAGGGGGTCGCCGCGCCGCAGACGCAGATCGGGGTCGCCGAATCCGGTATGGAACTGCAAAGGGAGACCGAGTTCGGCGCCGATCCGCGCGCCGAGACCGACCAGCCAGCCGAGGACCTGTGGATCGGTGAGCCGGTGTTGCGGTGCGAAGCTGGTCGGTGGATGATCTCGCAGCGGGAAGTCCAGTCCGCATCGGTAGGCGACGATCGTCTTCAGCCCGACGGCGTCGGCCGCTCGCGCACGCAGCTGCGCCTCGATCCGCTCGTAGACCCCCGAGACCGCGCCGACCTGTGCGATCACTTGCTCGGCCACCTCCTCCAGCCGGACGACCTCCCGCACCTCGCCGTCCGCCAGCGCGGCGAAGTCCGCTGTGCCTCCGCCGATCCCGGTATCCAGGAACCATCGGGTCACGCCGGTCGCGCGCAGCAGCCGCGCGGCGACCTCGTGCGCGCCGAGCCGGTCGCGATGACGCAGGTAGACGTCCGGGCTGACATGCGCGGGCAGGTCGAGCGCGGGGGCGCACCAGCGGCGCACCGCCAGCCCGATCGCGGAATCGAAGCTCCCGTGCGCGCCTTCGCCGAGCAAGCTCTCGAAGCCCGGTCGATTCAAGGTGCGGGTGTGGACGCCGTGACAGTGGTGGTCGGTGAGCTGGACACCGTCGGTGAGCATGTCAGAACCGCCACCGCGTCAGGGCGGCCAGTTCTTCGGGGCTCGCGGCGGCGTACCGCTCGGCTTCGGCCCGGCGCACGGTGAGCAGCGCGTCGTGCAGTTCGGCGCCCATCGCGTCGGCGAGCACTCCGGACGCGGCGAGACGGTCGGCGGCGTCTGCCGGTGTGGTGGGAAGTCGGCGCACATCCGACATCATGCGTGCTTCGGCGTCGAAAGTCGCGGGGTCCCCGGTTATTTCGGCGGGCAGGCGCAGCTGTTCGGCGACGCCCGCGAGCCCGGCCGCGATCACCGATCCGACGATCACGTACGGGTTTCCGGTCGCGTCGAGGCATTTGACCTCGGCGTTGGCCGCCCACGGCTCGGTGCCGCGCACCCCGGTGACGAAGCGCAGCGCGGCCTCTCTGGTCTCGTGTCCCCAGCACTGCCAGACCCCCGCCCAGCGCGACGGCTCCAACCGCAGGAAGCTCGCCGGATTGCCCGCGCCGACGGCGACCAGCGCGGGCAGTTCGCGCAGCACTCCGGCCAGGAACGCCTCGCCGGTCCGCCGCATGCCGTGTGGTCCGTCGCCGCCGGCGAACAGCGGTCCGTCGTCGTCGGTCACCGACAGGTGCAGGTGCGCGCCGGAGCCGGAGCCGCCCGGTTCGATGCAGGGCGCGAGCAGCGCTCGCCAGCCGTGCCGCAGGCTCACTTGACGGATCGTGTGCCGGACCAGCACGGCCCGGTCCGCGGCGGCGACCGGCTCGGTCGGTTCGACCGACAACTCCAGTTGCGCGAGCGCGTATTCCGGGTGGAACTGGGCGACGGCGACGCCTTGCCGTTCCAGCGCCGTGACCAGGTCGTCGGCGTACTCGGCGACCTGCCCGAGGCGCACTATGCCGTAGGCGGGGCCGTGGATCGCGGGAGTGAAGCCGTCGGTGCCGTCGGCGCGTCCCACCGCCCATTCGGTCTCGAAGGCCATGGACAACCGCAGTCCGGCCGCCTGCGCCGCCGCCGTCTGGCGCGCCGCGAAGTGCCGCTGGCAGGCGACGAAGCGGGTGCCGTCCTGGGTGTACTTGTCGGTGGGCGCCCACGCCCATCCGGGCTGGCAGGCCAGCTCGGTCAGCATGGCCGGATCGGGGATGAGCCGCAGATCGCCGTCCGGCCCGCCGAGATAGCGCCCGACCGCCATCAGATCGTCGAAGGCAAAAGTCTCGAAGCACGGCGACACGCCGACGCCGTACCGGGCCGCCAGGTCCAGCCGCCGCCTGGGCACGGCCTTCACACGCGTGATGCCCGCGTTGTCCACGAAGCTCAACGCGACCATGGATACGTCCAGCCCCTCGATCGGCGCGGTGCCGCCGTCGGCGGGGATGCGATCCGGCGTGGTGGCCATGCCCGACACGATATCGGCTCGGCCGCACCGGTAGCCGCCGCGGCGCGCCTCGCTACTCGGCGGCCAGTGCGGCGGTGATCTCCTCTTCGGTGGGAATCGAACTGCTCGCCCCCAGCCGGGTCGTCGCCAGCGCTCCCGCGGCACAAGCCCAGGTCAGCGCCCATTTGGGACCGCGATGCCAGGCCGCGGCCAGCGCACCGGTGAAGGCGTCGCCAGCTCCGGTGGTGTCGACGACGTTCACCCGCGGGCTGGGCCGGGTCAGCCGTGCGCCGTCCGGGCCGCGATAGTCCGCGCCCGCCGCCCCACGGGTGACCACCACGTGCGCGACCGTGTCGAGCGCCGCGCCCAGGTGCGCGGCCTCGCCCGAATTCACCACGGCCACATCGATGTTCGCCCACAGCTCGGCGGGTACGGTGCGCACCGGCGAAGGGTTCAACAGCACCGTCGTGTCGTGTGCGCGGGCGTGGCGCGCCGCGGCGGCCACCGTGTCGACCGGAATCTCCCACTGGCACAACAGGATATCGGCGGCCGCGATCGCCGCCAGGTCGTCCTCGGTCAGCTCGGTCATCCGCGTGTTGGCGCCGCCGACGACGATGATGCTGTTCTCGCCGTCGCCGTCGACCACGATCGTGGCGACGCCGCTCGGCCCGGCCACGGTGCGCAGCCGGTCGGCCGAGACCCCGGCGTCGGTGAGCGTCCTGCTCAGTGCGCCGGCGAAGACGTCGTCGCCGACCGCCCCGAGGAAGCGCACCTCGCCACCCCCGCGCCGCGCCGCTATGGCCTGATTCGCGCCTTTCCCGCCGGGCACCATGGCGAAGCCGCTACCGAGCACCGTCTCACCGGGGGCGGGCCTGTGGTCGGTCGTGGTCACCAGGTCCATGTTGATGCTGCCCAGCACCACGATCGCCGGAGCGTTCGATTCGACCGTCATATCGCCGGAAGGTAGTCGCCCGGTCCGTGTCACGCACGCGGGCTCGCGCCCGCGCCACCGCGCGGCACAGCGGGTGGGATCGGCGGCGCCGCTGATGCGTAGGCTGTACCCATGACGGTAGGAACGACCACCCAGCCGGATGTTCGCGAGGTGGTGCACGAGGCCGCGCGCAAGGCCCGGGTCGCGTCGCGGGCGCTGGCCCGGCTGACGACCGCGCAGAAGAACGACGCCCTGCATGCCGCCGCCGACGCGTTGCTGGCCGCCGCCGACCGCGTGCTCGCCGCCAATGCCGAGGACATCGCCGCGGCGCAGGCCGCGGGCACCGAGGACTCGCTGCTGGACCGGCTGCGGCTGACCAAGCCCCGTATCGACGGCATCGCCTCGGGATTGCGGCAGGTGGCCGGGCTGCCCGACCCCGTCGGTGTGGTGGTGCGCGGCTCGACCCTGCCCAACGGGCTGGAGATCAAGCAGGTGCGCGTGCCGCTCGGCGTGGTCGGAATGGTGTACGAGGCCCGGCCGAACGTCACCGTCGACGCGTTCGGGCTCGCGCTCAAATCCGGCAACGCCGCCCTGCTGCGCGGCTCGTCCTCGGCGGCCCGGTCGAATGCCGCCCTCGTGGCCGTGCTGCGCGAATCGCTCGCCGCGCAGGATATCCCGGCCGACGCCGTGCAGTTGCTGCCGAGCGAGGACCGTTCCAGCGTCACCCATCTGATCCAGGCCCGCGGCTTGGTCGACGTGGTCATTCCGCGCGGTGGCGCCGGGTTGATCAACGCGGTCGTGCGCGACGCGCAGGTGCCCACCATCGAGACCGGCACCGGCAACTGCCACGTCTACGTGCACGCCGCCGCCGATCTCGACATGGCCGAGCAGATCCTGATCAACGCCAAGACTCGCCGTCCCAGCGTGTGCAACGCGGCCGAGACCGTGCTGATCGACGCCGCGATCGCGGATACCGCGCTGCCGCGGCTCACCGCGGCCTTGGAGCGGCACGGCGTCACCATCCACGGTGACCTGCCGGGCCAGGTTCCGGCCTCCGACGCCGACTGGGGCGAGGAGTACCTCACCCTGGACATCGCGCTCAAAGTGGTCGACGGCCTGGACGCGGCGGTGGAGCACATCGACACCTGGGGCACCGGTCACACCGAGGCCATCGTCACCGGTGATCTCGCCGCGGCGCGCGAGTTCACCGGTCGTGTCGACGCCGCCGCCGTGATGGTCAACGCCTCCACCGCGTTCACCGACGGCGAGCAGTTCGGCTTCGGCGCCGAGATCGGCATCTCCACCCAGAAGCTGCACGCGCGCGGCCCGATGGCCCTGCCGGAATTGACCTCCACCAAGTGGATCGTCTGGGGCGAAGGACAGATCCGGCCCGTCTGAGCCGCGAGCGTGGGCGTGAACGATGCCGAGTCGGCGTCGTCGCCGCGCTGCCGTAGCGTGGGGATGGTCGGAAGAAAGGTGCCGGGTGGTGTCGGAGAGCGCAGTACAGGAACCGGTCTTCTCGTCGGTGGAAGACGTGGTCGAACGGTTGGCGAGCACGGGCTACCTGGCGGACAAGGCCACCGCCACCTCGGTGTTCCTCGCCGACCGCTTGGGCAAGCCGCTGCTGATCGAGGGACCGGCGGGTGTGGGCAAGACCGAGCTGGCGCGCGCGGTCGCGCAGACTTCGGGCGCCGAGCTGGTGCGGTTGCAGTGCTATGAGGGCGTCGATGAGGCCCGCGCGCTGTACGAGTGGAACCACGCCAAGCAGATTCTGCGCATCCAGGCTTCCAGTGAGAACGACTGGGAGGAGACGAAGGCCGACGTCTTCACCGAGGAGTTCCTGCTCTCGCGCCCGCTGCTCACCGCGATCCGGCGCACCGACCCCACGGTGCTGCTGATCGACGAGACCGACAAGGCCGACGTCGAGATCGAGGGCCTGCTGCTCGAGGTGCTCAGCGATTTCGCGGTGACGGTGCCGGAACTGGGCACCATCACCGCCAGCCGCAAGCCGTTCGTGGTGTTGACCTCGAACGCCACCCGCGAGCTGTCCGAGGCGCTCAAGCGCCGCTGCCTGTACCTGCACCTGGATTTTCCCGACGAGGAGCTGGAGCGGCGCATCCTGGCCAGCCGGGTACCCGAGCTGTCGGCGGCGGTGGCCGCGCAGCTGGTGCGGATCGTGCACGTCCTGCGCGGGATGCAGTTGAAGAAGCTGCCCTCGGTGGCCGAGTCGATCGACTGGGGCCGGACCCTGCTCGCGCTCGGCTTGCGGGATCTGGACGACACGACCGTGCGCGCCACCCTCGGCGTGGTGCTCAAACACCAGAGCGACCACCAGCGCGCGCTGGCCGAACTGAAGCTGGCCTGAACCATGGCGACCGGATCGGTCCCCCCGGATGTCGCGTCGCTGAGCGCGCCGCACGGGCTGGCGGGGCATCTGGTCGGCTTCGTGGAGGCGCTGCGAGTGCGGGGGATACCGGTCGGACCTTCGGAGACGGTGGATGCGGGCCGGGTGGTGACCGTGCTCGACCTGATGGACCGCGAGGTGCTGCGCGAAGGACTGGCCTGCGCACTGCTGCGGCGAACCACCCACCGGGCAACCTTCGACGGGCTGTTCGACCTGTGGTTCCCGGTCGCGCTCGGAGAACGCGCTCGCACGGTGGACGAGGTCGAGATCCCGCACACGCCTGCCGGGCAGGTGGACATCCCCGCGCTGCGTGAGCTGCTCGCCGAACTGCTGGCACAGGAGTCGGCGACCCCGCAGCTGGAGGCGCTGGCCGCGCAACTGGTCGAGCAACTCGGCCAGTACCAATCCGCCCGCGGTCCTTCGTTCTCGTCGTACCAGGCGCTGAAAGAGGTGCAGCCGCAGACGTTGCTGGCGAAGATCCTCGCGGGTATGGCCCTCGGACCGGATGCGAGCGAGTTCGACGCCGAAATCGCCCGGCGCGCCGCTCGGCAGCGCATCACCGGTTTCCGCGCGACCGTCGAAGCCGAGACGCGGCGGCGGGTCGCCGAACGGATCGGCCGCGAACGGGTGGCGACCTACGGAGTCGCCCGCCAAGCCGAGGACGTCGACTTCCTGCGCGCCTCGGAGGCCGAACTCACCGAGCTCAAGCGCAGTACCCAGCGGTTGGCCCGCATTCTGGCCGCGCGCCTGGCCGCACGGCGCAGGCACGCTCACCGCGGCGCCATCGATCTGCGCCGTACGCTGCGCGCGTCCATGTCGACCGGCGGGGTCCCCATTGATCTGGTGCACCGTAAGCCGCGGCCGGGACGCCCCGAACTGGTACTGCTGTGCGACGTCTCCGGTTCGGTGGCCGGCTTCAGCAGCTTCACGCTGTTGCTGGTGAGCGCGCTGCGCGAACAGTTCTCCCGGGTGCGTATCTTCGCCTTCGTCGACCAGATCGATGAGGTGACCCGATTCTTCGATCCGCACACCCAACTGGATCGGGCGATGGCCAGGATCTTCGGTGAGGCGAGCGTCGTCGGCCTGGACGGGCACTCCGACTACGGCAATGCGCTGGCCGGGTTCGCCAGGGATTTCCCGGACGCCGTCACGAGCCGCAGTTCGCTGCTGATCCTCGGCGACGCACGCACGAACTACCGTGATCCCGAGCTGAACACTTTGCGGTCGCTGGTCGGGGTCGCCAAGCACGCGCACTGGCTCAATCCGGAACCGCGCAATCAGTGGGGCTCCGGCGATTCCGCCGCGGACAAGTACCGCGAGGTGATCGAGATGCACGAATGCCGCTCGGCCAAACAGCTCACCGCGGTCGTCTCGCGGCTGCTGCCGGTGTAGGAGACGAGCATGGACGACGCCGCGCTGCTGCGCTATTGCCTGGCCAAGCCGGGCGCCTGGCAGGACGAGCCGTGGGAGGGCGACGTCGTCGCCAAGGTCGGCGACAAGATCTTCGCGTTCCTCGGCGCGACGTCGGTCGGCGTGAAATGTGGACGGACCCGCGAAGAGGCCGACGAACTGGTCCGGGTGTACCCGCAGGACGTGGCGGCGTCGGCCTACATCGGACGGTATGGCTGGAACGTCGTCCAGCTCGCCGGGGCCGTTCCGGACGACGAACTGTACGAACTCGTCGACCTCTCCTACGAGGCCGTCGTGAGCAAGCTGCCGAAGAGCAAGCGCCCCAGCGCCGGACCGGAAAGCGTTCGTTAAGGGAACCTTTGGCGCGCGCCGACAAGATCGGCGGCCATGGTGAACAGTACGCCCAACGGTCCGGCGGCGGTGCACGACAACTATTCGTTCCAGGTCGACCTGCGCGGGATCGTCGATCTGCTCTCTCATCACCTCTACTCGAGTCCGCGGGTCTATCTGCGCGAGCTGCTGCAGAATGCCGTCGACGCGGTCACCGCGCGCGCCCGGCTGGATTCGGGCGCGCCCACCGCGATACGGCTCACCCTGGACGAGTCCGGCCTGCGCGTCAGTGATCCCGGCATCGGTTTGACCGAGACCGACGTCCACCGGTTCCTCGCCACCATCGGCCGCTCGTCCAAACGCGACGAGATCGAGGGCGCACGACGAGAGTTCCTCGGACAGTTCGGCATCGGACTGCTGGCTTGCTTCACCGTCGCCGAGACCATCCGGGTGGTCACCCGATCGGCCACCGACACGACCGCACCGCCTGTCGAGTGGTCGGCCTCCGCCGACGGCACGTACTCGGTGCGCTCGCTCCATCCGGGCGACCACGCCGAGCCGGGCACCACGGTGTGGCTCACTCCCCGCGGGGGAGCGCGGGCGTGGTTCCAGCCGCAACGGGTGATCGATCTGGCCCGTGAATTCGGCTCGCTGCTGCCCTATGCGGTGACGGTGGAGTCGGACGGCGTCGTGACGACGATCACCGACGGGGTTCCGGTCTGGCGGCGCGCGTATCCGACGGCGGGCGAGCGCAGGGCCGCTCTGCTCGAATACGGTCACCGGAGGCTGGGCTTCCAGCCGCTCGATGTGATCGACCTCGATGCCGGGGCTGCCGGGGTCAGCGGCGTGGCCTATGTGCTGTCCCAGCCGGGGAACCCGTCGGAGAGCAGCGCGCATCGGGTGTACCTGAAAGGAATGTTGCTCGGCGACGCGGTGCGCGGCGTGCTGCCGGACTGGGCGTTCTTCGTGCGCTGTGTGATCGACACCGACACGCTGCGGCCCACCGCGTCGCGGGAGGCGCTCTACGAGGACGAGCGGCTGGCCGTCGTCCGCGAGGTGCTCGGCGATCGGATCCGGGACTGGCTCACCGAGATCGCCGCCGAACAACCGCAGCGCCTGGCCGCGTTCCTGTCGGTGCACGCACTCGGGGTCAAGGCGATGGCGGGCCATTCGGTCGACCTGCTGCGCATCATGCTGCCCCATCTGAGTTTCGAGACCACAGACGGGCGCGTGCCGCTCACCGAGTTCGCCCGCAATCACCGCACCGTGCGAGTGACCTCCACAGTCGAGGAGTTCCGCCAGGTGGCCTCTACCGCCGCGGCACAGGGCATCGGCGTCGTCAACGGCGGCTACGCCTACGACCGCGAGCTGATCATGCAGCTGCCCCGGTTGCTGGCGGGCGTCGAGGTGGTCGAACTGGACGCCGACGCGATCACCGCGGCACTCGACCCGGTCGACCCGGACGACGAATTGGCGCTGGCCCGGGTACTCGCGCTGGCGCGCACCACGCTCGATCCGCTCTCCTGCGACGTGATCGTGCGAGCCTTCCATCCGGTCTCGGTGCCCGCGCTCTACCTCGACGGGCGCGCCGCCCGCAACGAACGGGCCAGGGCGCAGACGGCCGAGGACGCCGACGAACTGTGGACCGAGATCCTCGGCGCACTGGCGGTCACCGCGCCGCGTGCACAGCTCGTGCTCAACCACCGCAGCCCGATCGTGCGCAGGCTGGCCCGTATCGGTGACTCGGGCTTCCTGAAGACGGCGGTGGAATCGCTGTACGGCCAAGCCTTGCTGATGACCCACCGTCCGCTCAGCGCCGCGGATACGGCATTGCTCAACCGCGCCTTCGGCGAATTCCTCGGTTGGGCCACCCAGCGTGCCGCCGACCGCGGCGAAGAGACGGAGTGAGCATGGACGCCACCGAGATCAACGCGGCGCTGGGACAGGTCTACGCGCTGCCGCACGGCCGGACTCGGACGGAGCGGCTGGAAACATTGGCCGCGGCCGCGAAATCGGGAGCCGATCGCGCGCTCGAAGGCAGGGTGCTGCTGGAACTGGCGCAGTCCTACACCTACGCGGGCGAGCGCGATCTGGTGCCTGTCGCATACGGCAGGTTGCTGCGCATCTACGACGATCACCCCGCCGAGCTGGGCTCCATGACGCACTCGGTGCACTGGTACCTGAAATGGATGACCTGGGGAATGGTCGACAACCCGTCGATACCGTTGTCCACGATCGACCACTGGTTCGACGAGTTGGACAGCAGATATCGGCAGCGCGGCTACAGTCCGCGCCCGGTGCTGGCGCTGCGCTCCGAACTCGCGCGCAAGATCGGTGACAGCGCGGCCGCCGCCGCGTGGCTGGAAGCGGCGATGGCCGCTCCGCGCGACAGCATGTCCGACTGTGACGCCTGCGAACGCAGCGAGTGGGGCGTGACGAGCGTGCATTGCGGCGACGACGAGGGCGGCCTGGCGCACTGGCAACCCGTGCTCGACGGCGATCGGACCTGCGCCGAAGAACCGCACCGCGTGCTGGCCGAGGCCTTGCTTCCACTGGTGCGCACCGGTCGCGCCGCCGCCGCGCGCGGCGCCCATCTGACCGGGTACCCGCTGGTCCGGCACACCGAGGACCTCCGTCCCTCGGTGGCGCTGCACGTCGAATTCTGCGCGTTGACCGGTAACGAAGCGCGCGGGCTGGAGATCCTCGCCGAACACGCGAGCTGGCTGACCGATTCCGGCGCCGACGCGGGCGCGCGGCTGGCGTTCGCGACCGGCGTGTGCGTGCTGCTGCGCAGATTGGTGACGCTGCGGCTGGGCGACCTTCCCCTGGCGGGCGCGACGGTGGAGTCGGTGCGCGCGGATCTGGAAGTCGAGATCGGCGCGCTGTGCGCCCGCTACGACGCTCGCAACGGCAACGGCGCGGTCAGCTTGCGCACGGCCGCCCGGCTCGCCGCCGAGCCGCTGCTGGACCGGCTGCCACTCGGTTTGCGCAGCACACTGCCGCGCGCGGGCCGCGGTCCCGGCAGCGTTGCGTCGGGCGACGACTTCTCCGGCGACCGGGCCGCGGAGGTGCGCAAGCTGTCCGAACTCGCCGCCGCCCGGCTCGCCGATACGCCCGAGGAGGCGGAAGCGCATCTGCGGGAAGCGCTCGCGCTCGGGACACCGGTACTGACCATGCAGGAGGCCGCCCGGTTGGGTGCGCAGCTGGTCATCGCCATCGCGAGCCAACCGGACCGTGAGCTCGATCTGGCCGACGCCGCGGTGCGCGCCGCCGCCCGCTGGGAGGGGCTGTCCGAACCGGACGTGCTGCATCACACCCTCGTCGCCGCGCGCGCGTTCCACCGCGCCGAGCGCCACGGCGAGGCCGTCGCCTTGTTCGAACAGGCTCTGGTCAGCGGCGCGCTCCCGTACCCGTCCGGCGAGCTGGCGGTGGTGCGCGCGCAGTTCGGCCGATCCCTGAACGCGCTGGACCGCCACCGCGACGCCGCGCGCCAATTTCTCGAAGGAGCACGGCTCGTCGAGCACGATCCGGAACGGACGCGTCTGCACGCCGACCTCGCCTCGTCGGCCGCCACCGCGCTCGAGTACTGCGGGCAGGAAGCGGAAGCCGTGGCGGCCTATCACCGCGCCGCCGAGCTGTGGGCCGGGCTGGGTGCGGTGGCGCAGCGGGCGCGGTGCCTGCGGTCGGCGGCCTGGCTCCAAGTGTTCCGCGAAGCCGATCCCCAACTGTGGCTCACATCGATGCGGGCGCTGACCAGCGAACTGGCCGAGTCGGCCGAACAGTCGGCCGAGGCGGCCGGGGAACTCGCGCACACCCGCGCTCAGCTGGCTCGAATGCTGCAGATCGGCGGCATCACCGAAACCACCGCCTGAGACGCCACCGGATACGCGGAGGGCTGGAGTGCGGGCGGGCGTCCCCAGTCGGGGGTCCGCCCGCTGACCGGCCCGTGGGGGCCGCACGCTACCCGTTAAGCTCGGCAGTCATGCACGAGACAGGTCGGCGCGGCCGCAAGCTCGGGGTGATGGGCGGCACGTTCGACCCCATCCACCACGGGCACCTGGTCGCCGCCAGCGAGGTCGCTCACCGGTTCGACCTGGACGAAGTGATCTTCGTCCCCACCGGACAGCCCTGGCAGAAGGCACACGAGCAGGTCAGCCCGGCCGAGGACCGGTACCTGATGACCGTCATCGCCACCGCCTCCAACCCGCGATTCTCGGTCAGCCGCGCGGACATCGACCGCGGCAAGGTCACCTACACCGTGGACACGCTGCGGGAGATGCAATCGAAGTATCCCGGCGCCGAGCTGTACTTCATCACCGGTGCGGACGCGTTGGCCAGCATCCTCACATGGCAGGATTGGGCGGAACTGTTCGAACTGGCGAAGTTCGTCGGGGTGAGCCGTCCGGGGTACGAGCTGAACACCGATCATCTCGAGGAGCATCTGCGGGATCTTCCGGCCGATGCGGTGACCATGATCGAGATCCCGGCGCTGGCGATCTCGTCGAGCGAATGCCGTCGCCGCGCCGCCGAGAACCGGCCGGTGTGGTACCTCGTCCCCGACGGCGTGGTGCAGTACATATCGAAGCGGCACCTGTATGTGCCCGGAGCAGCGGAAGGTAGCTGAGCGTGAGCGAGCGCAGCGAGGTGCGGGCATGACCGCGACCGCGGAGTCGGTGGAGATCGCGCAGGTCGCCGCGCGGGCCGCCGACGAGAAACTGGCGTCCGACGTGGTGGTGCTCGACGTGTCCGAGCAGTTGGTGATCACCGACTGCTTCGTGATCGCCTCCGCACCCAACGAACGTCAGGTGAACGCCATCGTCGACAACGTGGAGGAGAAGCTCCGCGCGGCCGGGCACAAGCCGGTGCGGCGCGAGGGCACCCGCGAAGGCCGCTGGGCGCTGCTGGACTACGTCGACGTCGTCGTGCACATCCAGCACAACGACGAGCGCAATTTCTATGCGCTGGAACGTTTGTGGAAGGACTGCCCGGTCGTGCCGGTCGCGGGCATCACCGGGGCCGCGCCGGACAAGCGCGCCGCTGCGACGGAGGACGAGGCGCGATCGTGAGCAGACATGCCGGCGTGCGCACCCTGATCCTCCTGCGCCACGGGCAAACCGAATGGAACGCTGCCGACCGTATGCAAGGCCAGATCGATACCGATCTCACCGAACTCGGTCGCAGACAGGCCAAAGAGGCTGCGCGGGAGCTGGTTTCGCGTAACGCCATCGCGATCCACTCCTCGGATCTGCGCCGGGCCTTCGACACCGCGACGGCACTGGCCGAGCACACCGGGCTCACCGTGGTCCCCGACGCGCGGCTGCGGGAGACCAATCTCGGTGATTGGGAGGGGTTGACCCATCTGGAGGTCGACGCCGACTACCCGGGCGCGCGCATGGCATGGCGGCTGGACGCGCGCTACACCCCGCCCAACGGGGAGAGCAAACTCGAGGTCGGCGCGCGGTCGCTGCCGGTCGTACGGGAGTTGCTGGTCGGGCGGCAGGATTGGCCCGGCCGGACTATCATCCTGGTGGCGCACGGCGGGCTGATCGCCGCCCTCACGGCCGCGCTGCTGGACCTGCCGCCGCAGAACTGGCCGATCCTGGGCGGATTGGCCAACACCAGCTGGGTGCAGCTCAGCAGTCACGGCCCGAGCATCGAACAGCCCGGCTGGCGTCTGGATGTGTGGAACGCGGCGGCGAAGGTAGCACCGGATGTCCTCTGAAGATCCGATCAGATCGGTCCCGGACGAACTGTTCCGTAAGGTGTCGGCGAGACCTGAGCGGCAGTTGCCGGACGCCTTGTTCGGCGGTCCGCCACCGGCGTCTCGCGAACCCGAGGCAACGTCCGAGCGGCCGTCGGGCGCGGAATCGGGCGGCGCGTCCGAGCCCGCCGAGGGATCCGACGCGGAGGATGACGGATCGGTCGCCGCAGTAGGCGATCTCGTCACCGAATCGGAGCCGCAAGCACACTCCGGCAGCGTTATCGCGCCAGCCGTCGGTCAGGATTCCGCTTCGGAGCCGACCGCCGAATTCGTGGGTGGGCTCGATGAATCGGTCACTGCGGTCGATGCCGCCGGTGCGGCCGATGCCGCCGGTGCGGCCGATGCCGCCGGTGCGGTCGATGCCGCCGGTGCGGTCGATGCCGCCGGTGCGGTCGATGCCGCCGGTGCGGTCGATGCCGCCGGTGCGGTCGATGCCGCCGGTGCGGTCGATGCCGCCGGTGCGGTCGATGCCGCCGATACGGTCGATGCCGTCGATGCCGTCGATGCCGTCGATGCCGCCGGTGCGGCCGAAGCCGCCGAGACCGCCAACGCGGCCATAGTCGCCGAATCGGCGGTGTCCACCGGAGCGGTCGGCGGTCCCGCCGTCACAAACGCACCCGCCGACTCCGGCGCAGCCGAACTCCACCCCGCTGTGGTCATAACCGCCGAGTCCGTCTCTCCCGCCGCGGAAGTCGCCATCGAGTCGCGGCCGCGAGCGCACACCGCCATCGAGGACGCTGTCGCTCAGGAGGACGCCTCCGAGCGGGTCGCCGAGCCGGCGAAATCCGCCGAAGGGCCCGCCGAGGCCCGGGAAGCCGCACGCCCGGTACTGCTGGTGATCGCCGACTCCCTCTCCTACTTCGGACCCAAGGGCGGACTGCCCGCCGACCATCCGCGCATCTGGCCCAACCTGGTTGCCGCCGAGCTGGATTGGGACGTCGAATTGGTCGGCCGGATCGGCTGGACCTGCCGTGACGCCTACTGGGCGCTGATCGGCGATCCCCGCGTGTGGGCCGCGGTGCCGCGCGCGGGCGCGGTGGTCTTCGCCGTCGGCGGCATGGACACGCTGCCCTCGCCGCTGCCCACCGCGCTGCGCGAACTGATCCGGTATGTGCGCCCGCCCGCCCTGCGCCGTGTCGTCCGCGCCACCTACAACTGGTTGCAACCGAAACTGTCGAAACTCGGCAGGCCCGTGGCGCTTCCGCCGAAGGTCAGCGTCGACTACCTGGAGCAGTCCCGCACCGCACTGGCCCAGCTGCGCCCCGACCTGCCCGTCGTCGCGGTGCTGCCGTCGGTGCACGACTGCGCGGCCTACGGTCGCGTGCACTCCGGCAGGCCGCGTGCGGTCGAGGCGCTGCGCGCCTGGTCGGGGCGGACCTCGGTGCCGCTGGTCGACCTGGGTGAAGCGGTGCGCGACAACATCTTCTCCGGCGAGGCGAACCCGGACGGCATCCACTGGGGCTGGGATGGTCACGCGGCGGTGGCCAACGCGATGGTCAAGACCTTGCAGGAGGTTCGGTAGTCCGTGGCAGTCGTGATCGTCACCGATTCGTCCGCCAGCCTCCCTGCCGAACATCTCGACGAGCTGGATATCGCTGTCGTCCCCCTGCATGTCCTGGTCGGCGATCGGGCGATGCGGGAAGGCGTCGACCCGGTCGACATCGACTATGCCTCCGACACCGTGACCACTTCGGCCGCCTCACCCGGCGAGCTGCGCGCGGTCTACGAGCTTGCCTGGGAACGCAGTGGCGGCGACGGCGTTGTGGCGGTGCATATTTCCCGTCGGCTGTCCGGGACATGGGAGGCCGGCAGGCAGGCCGTGCGCGACATGGACGCCGCCGACCGCGTCCGCCTGGTCGACTCGCTGGGGGCCGGGCTGGCCACCGGGCTGCCGGCGCTGGCCGCCGCGCGGCGCGCCGAGGACGGGGCGCCGCTGGACGCGGTCTACGACACGGCGGTCGCCGCCGCCGCGCGCGCCCGCACGTTCATCCTGGTCAATCGCACCGAGCAGTTGCGCCGCGGCGGCAGGCTCTCGTCCGCGGCGACATTCTTCGGCAGCGAGCTGGTCACCAAGCCGCTGTTGCACATGGTCGAAGGGCGGCTGGAGCTGCGCGAGAAGGTCCGGACGCGCTCCAAGGCCTACACGAAACTCGTCGCCGCGGCGGTCGACGTGGCCGGTGCGGACGGCGCCGCCGTGGCCGTGCAACACCTCGGCGCCGAGGACGCCGCACACACCGTCGCGGGCCAGCTACGCGAACGCATTCCCGGAATCGAGGAACTCATCGTCGCCGAGTTCGGGCCGTCGCTGGCGGTGCACCTCGGAATGGGAGCGCTCGGCGTGCTCGTCGTCCCGGGCGGGTGTCGCTGAGCGTTCCGGATTCCCCGCTCGGGCAACAATCTCGGTGATCTGAATCCGAGCGCTGCCCCGGGACACGCGGCTAGCGTCGGGTCATGAGTTCCGCCAAGCCGCCGGTTCGTCCGCCGCTGACCGTGACCGCGGTGGACTGGGAGCATCCGGACGCGGTGACGTTGCGCGCGGAGATGGCCGCCGAGGTCGGGCCGCGCTACGCCTACTTGGCAGGGCAGTTGCGCACCAATCCGAATGCCGTCGATCCCGTCACCGTGCACCGCACCTTCGTGGCGTACTCGGACGGTCCGGCCGGCCACGCCGCCCTGCGATGGAACGCGGAGGACCTCGAGGTGAAGCGGATGTTCGTCCGCCCCGCGCACCGCGGCTCGGGCGCCGCGGCGCTGCTGCTGGCCGCGGCCGAGGATGCCGCCCGCCTGGCCGGACGCCCCCGATTGATTCTGCAGACCGGTCACCTGCAACCGGAGGCTGTTCGCTTCTACGAACGCAGCGGCTACCACCGTATTCCGATCTTCTCGCCGTACGAGGTGCTGCCGCTTTCGAATTGCTTCGCCAAGGAACTCTGAGGCGGCGGCTCAGGCCCTCGCGGCGCGGGCGTGCGAATGCGTCTGCGAAGTAGACGGCGTGTCCGGATGAAGGCGTCAGCCGATCGAGGGGTGGGTTGTGCACAGCCCGGTGGTTGTCAACAGACCTGTCGAATGCCTGGTGAGGACATCATTTTCGCCGTGTGGTCGCACTACCGTCGCCGCCATGTCACGACAGGACGAACGCGACCGGGTACGACTGCGATTGGGTGAGCTGACCGCCCGGGTCGGCGCGAGCAGAACGGCCGGTGTGGGCGCTGCAGCGGCCGGGGCAGGGACGGAGCGCGAACCGTCCGGGTGGAGTACGGCGCGCTCCTCGAGCGGAGAGCCCGCGCGAAAGACCGGGCAGCTGGATCGTGCCGGTCTCGCGACTCCCACCCGGGGCACGGTTGCCACCACACCACGCGGCGGGCGGTCAGGCGGGAGTGCACGACCGTCGCCCTCCAGCGAAAGTGATTCGCGCTCTGCGATGGTCGAATCGACATCGAATGGCACGTCACATGTCGCGCCTGCTGCTCGGATGGCCGCAGAAGCCGTGCCCGCGTCCCTGGACGCCGGGACATCGGTGAATTTCGACGCGACCGGTTCCGATGGCGACGATGAACACCGATCGGCACGGGAAGGCAGCTCCTCTCAGGGGGCTACGCGGATGGGTGAACCACGACCCGACGATCGTTCGGCCGGGGAGGGAAAGTGGGGTCTCCTGCGGCTGCCCGACGACCCGACTCCCGACCGGGTAGGCGAAGACGATGTCGGTCGCGTACGGTTTCCCGGCTGGCTCGAGGAACCGGCAACCGGACCAGATCGGCGGCATCGGCTTGTGCCCGAACGATTCCGAGGCATCCGACTCGATCCGGGGCGCCGTGGGGTGCGTACGCTCGGGCTCGTCGGGCTCGCCGCGATGGTGATCGCCGGGGTGATCGTGTTCCTCGAGCGCCCGATCGCACACCCGGTGACGCCGTTGCCGATTCGGCAGACCGCTGCCTTCGAAACACCTGCTGCGGCTGCGTCGGTGAGCGCGGTCCGGGCTCCGACCGGAGGCGTCGAACCCGGTCCGCCGACAGCCGAGCTGGTCGTCAGTGTCGTCGGCTTGGTCCAGCGCACCGGTCTTGTCCGCCTCCCCGAGGGATCGCGCGTCGCCGATGCGCTCGCCGCGGCCGGCGGCCCGAGCGAAGGCGCCGACACCAGCGGTCTGAATCTGGCCCAGCGCTTGTCGGATGGGGATCAGGTGCTGGTCGGTCCGGCCGTCCCGAATTCCGCCGCGCCGCACCAGAGCAGCAGCACGATCGGCGTGGGCGGGCGTCCGTCCTCCGGTTCCGCCGCCACCTCGGGTCGTCCCTCGTCTTCGGGGGGCCGGATCGACCTCAATACGGCCTCTGAGGCCGAACTCGATGGTCTTCCCGGTGTCGGGCCGGTCACCGCACGCGCCATCGTCAGCTGGCGTACGACCAATGGCCGCTTCAGCTCCGTGGAGCAACTGGGTGAGGTAGACGGCATCGGCCCGGCCCGGCTGGCCCGATTGCGTGATCTGGTGCGGGTATGAATCCCGGCGGCTTGCTCGAAGTGGTTCGCCGGACGCTGGGATCGCCTGCGGGATCGTCGGAGACCGGCACGACCGCTCGGGCCGATGGAGGTCGCAAGGAGGGCGGTGCGACGGAAGAGCCCGGCGCCGCCCACGTGCTGGACGCTCGCTTGCTACCCGCCGCGTTGTGCTGCTGGGGCGCCACCATCGTCGCGCTCACGGCGGGGTGGCGGGCCGGGACGGTACTGGCGGCCACGTTGACGATGACGGCTATCGGATTGTGGGTACTGCTGCTGTGGGCCATCGCGCACCGCGGCGAACGGTGGCGATCGGTAGCGGTGGTGGCGCTCGCGGCCGTGATCCTCGGTGCCGCGTTCGCCGCCGCGGCGGCCTGGCGGGAACATCGAGGGGCGACGCATCCGCTGCGGGCGGCGGCGGGGCAATCGCTGCGCGTGGTGGTCACGCCGACGGACGACCCGAAACCGCTGCGCGTCAGGGTGCCCGGCGCGGATCGGCAGTGGGTGCTCCGGGCGGATCTGCGCGAGTACCGGCGCGGCGGCGTGACCGTCCGCGCGGGTGGCGCGGTGGTGATCCTGGCTTCCGGACCGGAGTGGGCCGATCTGTCGCCGGGCGGGCCGGTCGAGTTCCGGGCCCGGGTCGATCAGCCGCGCCGACCCGATCTCACCGTCGCGACGCTGCATGCGCTGGGCGCGCCCGTTGCCGCCGGGCCGCTGCCGTGGTGGCAGCGCGTCGCGAACTCGGTGCGCGCCGATTTCGCCGTATCGGCCGCGCGGGCGCTGCCGCCCGACTCCGCGGGCCTGTTGCCCGCGCTCGTCGTCGGTGACACCTCGGCGCTGCCCGAACAGGTGCGCGAGGACTTCGAGATCGCCGGGCTGCAGCACCTTACAGTGGTCAGCGGCGCGAATTGCACCATCGTGCTTTCCGTCGTGTTGTTCGTGGTGCGCCTGCTGACGCTCGGTCCGCGTGCCGCGGCGGCTGTCGCGGCGGCGGCGCTGCTCATGTTCGTCGTCGTCGCGCGGCCGGACCCGAGCGTGCTGCGAGCCGGTGCGATGGGTGCGATCACCCTGCTCGCGGTGCTCACGGGTCGCCGTAAACAGGCGCTGCCCGCGCTGTGCGCGGCGATCATCGCGCTACTGGCTCTGTGGCCCGCGCTCGCCGTCAACGCGGGGTTCGCGCTGTCGGTCGTCGCGACGGGCGGCCTGATCCTGCTGGCGCCGAGCTGGGCCGACTGGTTGCGTGCCAGGGGATGGTGGCGGATGCCCGCCGAGATAGTCGCCGTGTCCGCAGGGGCGTTCGTGGTCACGACACCGATCCTGATCGCGCTCACCGGAAGGCTCAGCCTGGTCGCGGTACTGGCCAATGTTCTCGTGGCCCCGGTCGTCGCGCCGATCACCGTCATAGGAGCAGGTGGCGCGGTGCTGGCGAGTTTATGGTCGCCCCTCGCCGAGTTGATCCTGCGCTGCGCCGCGCCGCCGCTGTGGTGGTTGCTGTGGGTGGCCGGGTACGCGGCCGCGCTGCCCGGCGCGACCGTCACTGTGCCGGGTGGCCTGGCGGGAGGGCTGATCGCGAGTGTCGTCGTGGCGGTCGCGATCGCGGCATTGCGTGCCCGGGCAGTGCGGCGAGTCGCCGCCGCGCTGGTGCTCGGCGTCGCGGTGATCCTGGTCCCGGTGCGGCTCTGGCATCCGGGCTGGCCGCCGAGCGGCTGGGTCCTCGCGGCGTGCGATGTCGGCCAAGGCGACGGCCTGGCCGTGCCGGCCGGTCCCGGCGCCGCCGTCGTCATCGATGTCGGGCCGGACCCGCGCCCGATCCGGACCTGTCTGGACCGGTTGCGCATCAAACGCATCCCGCTGCTGATCCTCACCCATCCGCACGCGGATCACATCGGCGGGCTCACCGGCGCGCTACACGGTCGCGCGGTCGACGCGATAGCGGTCGGCATCCAGGAACTCGAGGCGCTTCCACCACCTGGTCGACCCGAACCTGCTGGGCTTACTCCCGAAGCCGGCCTCCGCTGCGGTCACGGCCCGATCGTCACACCGGCCGCGAACAATACCGGTGCTGCCAGAATGCCCATGGCCTGCGGTGCGACCGAAGGCGGAAGCGGCCGGGCAGCGCGGCCATCCGGCGACGCGCGTGATCCTGTCTCGGGGCTCGAGCAGGTCGCGGCCGTCGCCGCAGACGCGGGCGTGCCGCTGCTGGGATTGTCGGCCGGACACGTGCTCAGTTTCGGGCGGATCGAATTCGAAGTGCTCGCGCCGGCCCGGAACGGTCCGCGTCCGGTCCGGGGAGCCGAAGCGGAGGACGCCAACGACCGTTCGGTGGTCGTCACCGCCCGCACGCCCGGGGGCCGGATCCTGCTCACCGGGGACATCGAGGCGCAGGCCCAGCGGGCCCTGATGCATGCCGGGATTCCCCTCCGAGCGGACATTCTCAAACTGCCGCACCACGGCTCACGGACCACCACAAGAGCATTTCTCGACGCGGTGCGTCCCCGACTGGTACTGGTCACTGTCGGCGCAGGCAACACCTTCGGACACCCGCACCCCGGCGTTCTCGCCGACTTGACCGATCTCGGGGCGACCGTGGCCAGGACGGATCGGCAAGGCGACATCGTGGTATCCGGCAGTGCTGAACACCTCCGCGTGACGAGTTCACGCTGACCCCGCGGACGTACGGGCGAAGTGCCGCTGCGTTCCACTCGATCCGGTTCGAGGGACCAGCCCCTGATCACCAACGGAGGGATGAGAGGAGCATTGCCATTCGTGTGCGGCCGAGTCTTCCGGTCGGCGTCGCGCGTGTCACGGCGCGGTGCCGGGTCGAGTCGGGGTGTCGGTCGGGAACCGTAGGATCGGGCTGTGGATGAGCGCGGCGAGTGGAGCAACGGGGCACGCCTGTCGGGCACGACGCCCTCCGGCAGCGGGGAGACGTCGGCGTGAGCGAGCGACCAGCGCCGGTGCATTTGATGCTCGGGGAAGAAGAGCTGCTGATCGAGCGCGCGGTGGGCGGGTTGACCGCGCAGATACGGGCGCTGGCTCCGGATCCCGACGCGGTGCCGGTCGATCGATTGCGAGCGGGTGACGCGAGTACCGCGGAGCTGGCGGAACTGCTGAGCCCGTCGCTGTTCGCCGAGGACCGGGTGATCGTCCTCGAGGCGGCGGCCGAGGCGGGTAAGGACGCGGTCGCGGTGATCACCGAGGCGGTACAGAGCCCGCCGGAGGGCGTCGTGCTGGTCGTTCTGCACTCCGGTGGCGGACGGGCCAAAACGCTCGTGCCCGCCTTGCAGAAGGCAGGCGCCGTCACGCACGACTGCGCCAAGCTGACCAAAGCCGCCGAGCGAGTCGAGTTCGTGCGCGGCGAGTTTCGCAACGCCGGGGTGCGGGTGTCCGGCGAGGTCGTCCAGGTGATGCTGGAGGCGGTGGGCTCGGATCTGCGTGAGCTGGCGGCGGCGTGCGGGCAACTGGCCGCGGACACCGGCGGGAAGATCGACGTGGCGGCCGTGCGTCGCTACTACTCCGGCAAGGCCGAGGTCTCCGGATTCGACGTGGCCGAGCTCGCGGTGGCGGGGGATCGCCCCGGGGCGATGGAGGCGCTGCGCTGGGCGAACGACCGCGGCGTGCCGCACGTCCTGCTCGCCGACGCGCTCGCCGACTCGGTGCACACCATCGCCCGCGTCGGCTCGGCCGGGCGCGGTGACCCGTTCAAGCTGGCGCAACAGCTCGGCATGCCGCCGTGGAAGGTGAAGAAGGCACAAGCGCAGGCTCGGAATTGGACTCAGGCGACCATCGGATCGGCCCTTCAGGTGGTCGCGACCCTCAACGCCGACGTGAAGGGCGGCGCCGCCGACGCGGGCTACGCTCTGGAACACGCTCTCACCCAGATACTGGACCTGCACGGCGCGGGCTGATCGAGCCGCATCGCCCACACCGCACGTATCGCGAATGTCAGCGCAGCACGCGCGGCGTCGTGCGGTGCGGCAGGTCGCCGTAGCCGAACGTTCGATGCGGCGGCGAACGTCGCGATCGAGCCCGCGCAGTAGTGGCCGCCCGTCGTGTCCCAGCTCGGCTCGGAACTCGCTGCCTACCGTACGGCGCTTGCCAGGAGTCGAGGGCTCCCTCGAAGGCCGCCCGGAGGCACGGAGCACGCGAGCTCACAACGCACCGGCGAGGCATTCCACACCTTTCCCCGTCAACCCGGCGAGCCCGGCCACGCGACCGGTTGCCACGAGCAGCAGAATCGCTCAGCGGTCCGCTGACCTCCTCCGTTCCGGTGCCTGCCGACCAATCCGCATCGATGGCCAGCAGGCGCACACCGCGCAGGCGCTTCTCGCTGCCGTAGAAGGGGCTGCGCAGGACGTGCTCCAGTGCGACGACGGCCTGCTCGGTGGGCACGGCGCGCCGCCGACCGAGCGGACGGGCGATGTCTTTGTCCGTGAATCATGGTGTCCACCAATGGACGGCCCCGCCCCAGGCGCCCGCCGAGTCCACGCGGCGCCTTCTCGCAGTTGCGCGATCAGCTGCGCGGGGGAATAGCGGCGCGCGCGATCGCGCGCCATCCGCTCCGTCATCCGGTTCCGGTTGCCTCGCGCCCGGATGATGCCCGCGAGCGTCGCACCGAGAGTGACCCGGTTGGACAGAGTGAGATGAGCCGCGACGTCGTGCACGGTCCAGCCGGGACACAGGGAGTCGCGCCCCACTCGTGCTCGTCCAGGTCGTCGAGGAAGTCTGCGAGCCCGAGCCGTTCGGCGCGCGTCCACATCTCGATCTGGTCCAGGTTCATCGTCACTCTCCGGGGTCGGTGCTGTCACGGATGCAGACGGTGAAGGAAGTCGAAACTTATCGGACGCGTCCTTCGATCTTCAGGTCGCCGAAGGTGACACTCCGGACCATCGGGCGGGTGAGGAACTCGTGCGGGAAGCCGAGGTCCACGGCGCTGGCCTGTTCGAGCCGAGCGAGCTGGGCCGGGTCGAACTCCACCTGGAGCGCGCCGAGATTGTCCTCCAGCTGCGCCGCGGTGCGCGCGCCGATGATCGGCGAGGTGACCGCCGGATCGCGCAGCGTCCAGGCCAGCGCGACCTGCGAGGGCGTCTTGCCGATTTCGGCCGCGATCTGCTGAACGATGTCGGCGATGGCGAGACCGCGTTCGGTGAGCGAGCCGTTGGCGGCGGCCACGTTCTTGCGGCTGCCCTCGGGCGAACCATTGACCTGGTGGTCCAGATCGGCGCGGCTGTACTTGCCGGTGAGCACGCCGCTGGCCAATGGTGACCACGGGATCACGCCGAGGCCCAGTTCGCGTGCCATCGGGATGAGGTCGCGCTCGACGGTCCGTTCGATCAGGCTGTACTCGATCTGCAGTGCGATGAGCGGGGACCAGCCGCGCAGGTCCGCGATGGTCTGCATCCGCGCGACCTGCCAGGCCGGCGCGTCGGAGATGCCGACGTAGAGCACCTTCCCCGACCGCACCAAATCGTCCATACCGCGCAAGATCTCCTCGACCGGGGTCAGGAAATCCCAAGCGTGCAGGTAGAGCAGGTCGATGTAGTCGGTGCCGAGCCTGCGCAGGCTGGCCTCGACCGAGCCGATCATGCTCTTACGATGATTGCCACCGGAATTCGGGTCACCCGGGCGGCGCAGCATGGTGTATTTCGTGGCCAGCACCAAACTTTCGCGGTTGTCCGCGGTGAATTCGCCGAGCAGTTGCTCGGAAGTGCCATTGGTGTACTGGCTGGCCGTATCGATGAAGTTGCCACCTCGCTCGACGTAGGCGTCGAAGATCTTGCGGGCCTCGTCCCGGTCCGCGCCCCAGCCCCAATCGGCGCCGAAGGTCATGGTTCCCAGGGACAGTGGCGACACCCGGAGGCCCGAGCGGCCGAGCAGCCGGTAGGTGTCGAGGGTGCGGGCTCTGGACATGTCCAGCTCCTTGTGTTTCGCGATGCCATGCTGTCGAAACACAGTCTTCAACGGTGCGCGAGACGCAGTAAGGGAAGCTTCTTCCTGGGAAAGCCAGTCCTAGTCAGCCGTAGGATCGACGGTGATGACTGGCACGGTGAACCCGACACAGCGCCGCGACCCGGGGCCCGGAGGCGGTAGCTCGCGCAGCCCCGCAGGGCCAGGGAGCGGTGCAGATTCCATACAGCGCCGCGACCCGGGGCCCGGAGGCGGTAGCTCGCGTAGCCCCGCAGGGCCAGGGAGCGGTGCAGATTCCATACAGCGCCGCGACCCGGGGCCCGGAGGAGGTAGCTCGCGTGACCCCGCAGGGCCAGGGAGCGCGGACCGAGTGCAGGAGATGGCTGCCTTCCTGCGTGCCCGTCGGGAGCGGTTGACGCCGGACGATCTCGGCTTGCCCCAGCGCAGGCAGGCGCGCCGGACGCCTGGGCTGCGGCGGGAAGAGGTCGCCGAACTGGCGGGAGTGAGCACCGACTACATCGTGCGGCTCGAGCAGGGGCGGGGCCTTCGGCCGTCGGTGGAGGTGCTGAACGCGCTGGCGCGGGCGCTGCGCCTGAACGACGACGAGCGCGCCTACCTGTTCGATCTGGCACGACAGCGGCAGCCGGACAACGGCAAGCCGAGCACGGTGCCCGCCCCCGCGCTGGCGATGCTGGTGTGCGATCTGTCGCCGCTGCCCGCGATGCTGGTCAACCACCGCTACGACATCCTGGCCTGGAATCGGGAGATGGCGGCGTTGATCACCGACTTCGGCGCTCTGCCGCAGCGGCAGCGCAACTCGATGTGGTTGTGCCTGCTGGACCCGGGTATGCGGGATTTCTATGTCGAGCGGGAACGCATCATCCGTGAGGGCATCGCCGATCTGCGCGCGGCGTGGGCCGCGCACCCGGACGACCGGGCGCTGGCCGACCTGATCGCGGAGTTCACCGCGCACAGCGCCGAGTTCGAGCAGGCCTGGGCCCGCCACGACGTTCGGGTACAGGGGCGGGGGAACAAGCCGTTGCGGCATCCGCTGGTGGGTCCACTGGTTGTCAGCTACGAGGTACTGATGCCCGTGCAGGATCCCGACCAGCGGATCATCATCTACCGCGCCGCGGACGCGGATTCCCAGGCGGCGCTCGACCGGCTCGTTGCCGCTCTGGACGCGCCGTGACCAGGTGCTATTCCGCGGAACTCAGCAGCAGTTCCCCGTCGTCGTCCGCCGCGTCCTCGTAGCGGCCATCCCACTCCTCGTAGGCGGGCACGTCCTCGTCGCGGGTGACGATCCACTCCAGCGAGTAACCGCCGTCGTCGTCGGGAACGAGCACATTCTCGATCTTCAGTCCGAATCCGAGCACCTCGGCCGCGCGGATCACGTCCGGCAGGTCCTCGGCGCGAACGACCGTCTGATTGGCATACACGGTTACCATGCGCCGAATGGTAGCTGGAACCTCGGACACGGCGCGGGACGAATCCCGAATCCCCGGCTGCGGGGTCGCCGGTCCACGACAGAGGCGCGGGGGTCGGGCACGACAAAAGCCGCCGTGGTCATCGAGGCCACGGCGGCTGCGTCACAGCGTGAGGGTGGTACCGGGCGTGCGGTACCGGGTTGATCAGAGCTTGTTGAAGGCCAGCGACAGCGCCGACTTCTTGTTGGCAGCCTGGTTGGCGTGGATGACGCCCTTCGAGGCGGCCTTGTCCAGCTTCCGGCTGGCGAACTGCAGGCGCTGCGCGGCGGCGTCCTTGTCGCCCGCGGCCGCGGCCTCGCGGAAGCTGCGGATGGCGGTGCGCAGCGCGGACTTGACCGACTGGTTGCGCTTGCGCGCTTCCTCGTTGGTGCGAATCCGCTTCATCTGGGACTTGATGTTGGCCACGCCGGTTCCTCGTGTTCCTGTCTGGTAGGTATGTCCTGGAAAGTTGGGGAGCGCGCGACACACCCGAGGTGAACGGGTAACGCAGCGCCGAAGATCGAGGGTACCAGCCGCCGTGCGGCACACGAAATCGACATCGGACCGGTGGCGGCCCGACCGGGCCTCGAAGTCGTTGTCTCGACCACTCGACTCGCGTAGCGTCCTCTCCAGCAACCATTGCTTTCTCGCGGCTGCTGTCGTCGCAGCGGTACCACGACTCGTCCGAGTACATGTCTGGAACGCGGAAGGTGGACAGATGTCTCCAACGGCCCAGGAAGTAGTCGAAGAGGCTGTCGAGAACAAACCGATTCCCGAGAGCAAGAAATGGGGCGCCGAAGCGCTCGGCACGTTCGTTCTGGTGATCGGCGGCGTGGGCACCGCGGTGCTGGCGGGGGAGAAGGTCGGTCCGCTGGGCGTCGCACTGGCCTTCGGCCTGACGCTGCTGTTCCTCGTCTACTCGATCGGTCCGATATCGGGCTGCCACGTCAACCCGGCGGTGACCGTGGGCCATCTGCTGCTCGGCCGCCTCGGCGGCGTGTCCGCGGCGGGGTACGTCATCGCGCAACTGATCGGCGGACTCCTCGCGGGTCTCGTCCTGTTCGCGCTGGCCAAGAACCTGCCGTCGTACGACCGGTCGGTGGACGGACTCGGCGCGAACGGGTGGGGCAAGCACAGCCCGGCCGCGATCCGGGGGCCGCTCGGCGAGGTGGTCGTGCAGAACGGCTACGGGTTGGCCGCCATGATCATCGTCGAGGTGATGCTGACGGCGCTGCTGGTGTTCGTGGTGCTGTCCTCGACCGATCAGATCTCCGACGTGCCGCTGGCCGGACTGTCCATCGGCGTCACATTGGCCGTGATCCACCTGGTCTCGATCCCGGTGGACAACACCTCGGTCAACCCGGCCCGCAGTCTCGCGGTGGCGCCCTACCAGGACGGGGCGATGGGGCAGGTCTGGGCGTTCATCGTGTTCCCGCTGATCGGCGGCGCACTCGGCGCGCTGCTCTACGGCCTGCTGTTCGGCCGCTCCCGCGAAATGATCTCCTGACGGTAGGACCGTTCCGGCGTCGGTCCGAGCACGCGAGACATGGCGCCGTTCAGTGCCAGGCGTATTCGGCGCAGAGCCGGTGGGCGACCAGGTCGAAGGTCTTGCGCGGCAGAATCGCGCCCTCCCGGCGGATGCCGGCCTCGGGCACGTCGAGCACCCGGTCGAGTCGCACCCAGCTGGGGCGGCCGTCGTGGTCCCACGCGCCGCTGCCGATGCCGATCCAGTCGCGGTCGAACGCGCGTTCCGGATTCGACGACAGCATCAGGCCCAGCAGCGTGCGACGGTCGCGGCCGACCACCAGCACGGGCCGGTCCTTGCCGTTGCTCGGGTCCTCCTCGAACGGCACCCACGTCCAGACGATCTCCCCGGGATCGGCGCGGCCGTCCAATTGCGGCGAGTAGACGATCTGCCGGGCCCGCTCGGCGGTCGGGACGGGGGTGGACGCGGCGGGCCGCACCGAGACGCCGCCGCTCGCGCGCCGCTGGGCCAGCGACCCCACCAGCCGCTCGACCAGCCGGGGACCCTGCTGCTTGACGATCTTGGGACCCTGTTGTTTCGCGATGAGACCGATCTGCTTGCCGAGGGAGTTCCAACTTCGGGCCATCCCTGGAGAATAACGGCGCACCCGCCTCTTCTCACCTGCCCGGGAACCCTTGTGTCGCCGAGGACATCGCGATGCGCATGACGCATGAATCCGGACATAACCGCCACTACGAGCGCCGTTCGCGGTCTGTCTCGCGCCGGAGTGAGCGAAGTGCGTGCGCCGTAGGCGCGAGTCTCGTCCGCTCGGACACGAGACTTCGCGGGGCCGTGAACACACGGGGCCGCAGGCGCTGCAAAAACCAACACAGCAGCATGGGACGATGGACGGCAGTTTGCCGATACCCATGAGGAGTGGAGTGCCCGCCAGCTTCGCCGACACGACGTTCACCGATCCCGCCCGGATCCGGAACTTCTGCATCATCGCGCACATCGACCACGGCAAGTCGACGCTGGCCGACCGGATGCTGCAACTGACCGGTGTGGTCGAGGAGCGGCAGATGCGTGCGCAGTATCTGGACCGGATGGATATCGAGCGCGAACGCGGCATCACCATCAAGGCCCAGAACGTGCGGCTGCCCTGGACGCCTCGGACGGGGGAGCACACGGGCACCGATTTCGTGCTGCACCTCATCGACACACCCGGCCACGTGGACTTCACCTACGAGGTGTCGCGCGCCTTGGAGGCGTGTGAGGGCGCGATCCTGCTGGTCGACGCCGCGCAGGGCATCGAGGCGCAGACGCTGGCCAACCTGTACCTGGCGCTGGACAAGGATCTGACGGTCATCCCGGTGCTGAACAAGATCGACCTGCCCGCCGCGGACCCGGAGCGCTATGCCGCCGAACTGGCGCACATCGTCGGCTGTGAGCCCTCGGACGTGCTGCGCGTGTCCGGCAAGACCGGCGAGGGCGTGGCCGATCTGCTCGACCAGGTGATCGCCCAGGTGCCGCCGCCGGTGGGCGACGCCGACGCGCCCGCCCGCGCGATGATCTTCGACTCGGTCTACGACACCTACCGCGGCGTGGTCACCTATGTCCGTGTGGTGGACGGCAAGCTGACCCCGCGCGAGAAGATCAAGATGATGTCCACCGGCGCCACGCACGAGTTGCTGGAGATCGGCATCGTGTCGCCGGAGCCCAAACCGACTCGGGGCCTCGGGGTGGGCGAGGTCGGCTACCTGATCACGGGCGTGAAGGACGTGCGTCAGTCCAAGGTCGGTGACACGGTGACCGGTGCGCGCGGCGGCGCGAGCGAACCGCTCACCGGATATCGGGAGCCCCGTCCGATGGTGTACTCCGGCCTCTATCCGGTGGACGGCTCGGACTATCCGGACCTGCGCGACGCGTTGGAGAAGTTGCAGCTCAACGACGCGGCCCTGACCTACACGCCGGAGACCTCGGTGGCGCTGGGATTCGGTTTCCGCTGCGGGTTCCTCGGCCTGCTGCACATGGAGATCACGCGCGAGCGCCTCCAGCGCGAGTTCGACCTGGACCTGATCTCGACCGCGCCGAACGTGGTGTACCGGGTGGAGATGGAGGACGGCGCCGAGCATGTCGTCACCAACCCCTCGTACTGGCCGGAGGGCAAGGTTCGCAAGGTCTACGAGCCGGTCGTGAAGTGCACCATCATCTCGCCGAGCGAGTTCATCGGCTCGATCATGGAGCTGTGCCAGTCTCGTCGCGGCGAGCTCGGCGGCATGGACTACCTCTCCGAGACCCGCGTCGAGCTGCGCTACACGATGCCGATGGCGGAGATCATCTTCGACTTCTTCGACTCGTTGAAGTCGCGCACGCGCGGTTACGCGAGCCTCGACTACGAGGAGTCGGGCGAGCAGGAGTCGCAGCTGGTGAAGGTGGACATCCTGTTGCAGGGCGAGGCGGTGGACGCGTTCAGCGCGATCGTGCACCGCGACGCCGCCCAGGCCTACGGCCACAAGATGACCACCAAATTGCGCGAGCTGATCCCGCGTCAGCAGTTCGAGGTGCCGATCCAGGCCGCGATCGGGTCGAAGATCATCGCCAGGGAGAACATCCGCGCCATCCGCAAGGACGTGCTGGCCAAGTGCTACGGCGGTGACATCAGCCGTAAGCGCAAGCTGCTGGAGAAGCAGAAGGAGGGCAAGAAGCGGATGAAAACGATCGGCCGGGTCGAAGTCCCGCAGGAGGCCTTCGTCGCCGCGCTGTCCTCCGACGCCGCTTCGGACAAGCCGAAGGACAAGAAGTAGCCGGTTAGCCCGCCACGCGCAGCCGTACGCGCAGGCGGGCTCCGCCCAGTGGGCTCGCGTCGAGTTCGGCCGTGCCGGAATGCAATTCGGCTTGCTGGCGGACCAGGGCCAAGCCGAGTCCGGAGCCGGGGGAGCCGGGTCCTTTGACGAAGCGGGCGAAGGCGCCTGCGCGCAGGGCCTCGGGGATGCCGCGGCCGTCGTCGTCGACGCGGATCTCCACGGTGTCCGCCGGGCCCGCTGCGGCGCTGACGGTGACGTTTGTTGCCTGTCCGTGCTGCACGGCGTTGGCGACGGCATTCGTGACGATGAGCATGACGCCGCCGGGCAGCCCGGTCACGGTGACCGGCGCGCATTCGGCCAGTGCCACCCGGACTCCGGGGTGCCTGCGCTGCGCGTCCTGCACCGCCCGGTCGAGGGTGTCGCAGAGGTCGAACGGCTCGAAGACCTCTGGTCCGGTGAGTTCGCCGACCGCCAGGCGTTCCAGGTCGGTCAGCGTGTTCTCGATCTGCTGCTCGGCGAAGAGCACCTCGGACAGGATCGCGCCGCGCTGCTGTTCCGAAATCTCCTTTGTGGCCAGGACTTGGAGATCGGTGCGCAGGGCCGTGAGCGGCGTGCGCAACTCGTGCGCGCAGACCGCGGCGAAGTCGCGTGCGCCGGTCAGCGCTCGATTGGTGGCGCGGTGGGCGGCTTCCAGCCGGGCGAGCATGCGGGTGATCGCGTCGGAGAGATCTTCGGCTTCCCGCGCGCCGCGGCCGGACAGCGGCGGCAGTTTCTCCAGCGTGTCGATGCGGTGGGTGGCATCGGCCAGCCTGCGCAGCGGGCGGGCGGCGAATCCGGCCAGGAACCAGCCGAGCAGCGCGGCCAGCAACGCGCCCGCCGCTCCGATGCCGAGCCCGATGCGCTGGCTGCGTCCGATGGCCGCCTCCACGCTGTCGCGGTCGGGATCGAGCGCGACCAGCACGCCGGGCAGCCCGTCGACGCGGGCGAGCGCGGCGTCGGCGGGCAGGCCCGGCCCGCGCGCGTCCGCGGGCGCCTGCTCGGGAGACAGCGTCGACGCGGACGGCGGGACCGGTTGCCCGGGAGCGGCTTCCAGCGGCCGCGCGACCCGGACCGCCATCGAGGAGACGGTCTGGTCCAGCTGACGTTCCCCGGTGGCGCCGAGCAGGGCGGCGAAGGTGACCGTCAAGGTGAGCGCGACCAACGCCGCGACCACTCCCGACACGGCGGCCACCCGGGTGCGCAGCGACGGCGACCTGCTCATGGTTCCTCCCGCAGGACGAAGCCGACGCCGCGTACGGTGTGGATCACCCGGGGCACGCCGTCCGCCTCCAGCTTGCGACGCAGATAGGAGACGAACACGTCGACGACGTTGGTGTCGGTGGGAAAGTCGTATCCCCACACGGCGGACAGGATCTGCTCGCGGCCGAGCACGATGCCGGTGTGCTCGGCGAGCAGGGCGAGCACCTCGAATTCTCGCTTCGTGAGGTCCACCGGCCTGCCCGCGGCCAGCACCCGATGCCCGGCGGGTTCGATCCGCACCTGCCCGACCGTGCGGACCTCGTCCGGCCGTCGCACCGGTTTCTGCCTGCGGCGCAGCAGCGCGTGCAACCGGGCGACCAGCTCGCCGAGATCGAACGGCTTGGTCAGGTAGTCGTCGGCCCCGCGCTCCAGGCAGGCGATCCGGTCGCTGACCGCGGTGCGCGCGCTGAGCACACAGATCGGGATGTCGTTGTCCATCGCGCGCAGGGCGGTGACCACGCCGACGCCGTCGAGTTCGGGCATGTTGACGTCGAGCACCATCGCGTCGGGCGACGTGGCGCGGACCATGCTCAGCGCCGCCGCGCCGTCGGCCGCGGTGACGACCTCGAAATCGGAGAGCTCCAGTCCCCGCCGCAGCGACGCGAGGACGCGAACCTCGTCGTCCACGACCAAGATTCGTTGTCCGGCCATGAGGGTCAATCTAATTGCCCGCTGCGCACGCGACCGCTTGCCGCTGCGGGAACACGCAGCTGACCAGCGGCACTCCGATGGCCCGAACGGGCGGTTCGCCGAATTCGACGATAGAAGGCAAACCTTCAGCACTCACCGGCAACTCTCAGAGTTCTATCAGTTTTTCACCGGCGCGCCGCTGTCGCGATCACGACGTTCCCGATCCGGCCTGGTAGCGGGGCCTGTTCGAGCCTGTCTTCCGGTCCGGAAGGCCACCGTAAATAGGGCTTCCGATCCGGTAATTCGGATGGCAGGGTGGTGTTGCTCACCACAGTCGTAGTCTCTACAGTCCTGGAGAATGTGACAGGCGAGTATTCCCGAAATACTGTGGGGTGATCTTCACTTGGTCGCCACCGGCGTGGTGAGGATGCTGGAGAACCGAGAGTGGAGCTTTTATGACGCGTGATCTGCCCTTCGACGACGACACCGATGGGGCCGAACGCGCGGGCGATACCGCCTATCGCGTGGCCAACGGCGTCGCGCGGGTCGCGCGGGCGGGCGCCTATGTCACCGGCGGCGCCCTGGTGGCCGCCAACGGCGGCGGCGTCCCCGCACAGCCCGGCGAATCCCGCCTCGACAGCTGGAACACCGGCTGGGCGCACAGCACCGATCCCGATCCCGATCAGCCGAGCCCGGTCATCACCTTCCCCGACCCGGTCGTGGAACCGGCGCCGTACTCTTCCCACGGCTCGAATGTCCCGGTCGCCCACGGCAACCCGGCACCGACTACCCCGGCCTACGAGTTCACCCTGCCGGGTGCCGGCGCAGGCCCCGCTGGATCGCTGCCCACACTGGGTGGTGACTACAGCGGTACCGACGCGGGATTCTCGCTGCCTACCTTCTCCGGCGACGCGGGCGGACAAGCGATGCAACTGCCCGGACACTCCGGAGACGGTGTCCCGGGGCTGGGCGGCATCCCCGGCGCGGACGGGAACGGACTGACCATTCCGGGGACCGATGGCAACGTATCCAGCGGTCTCCCTCTGCCCGGCGGCCGGTCCGAGCTCGCGGACGACCTCGACGCGCCAGGTGGGCACGGATTCGGCCTGCCCGGCCACGGACTAGGCCAAGCCGGGCACGGCTTCGGCCTGCCCGGTGCGAACGGCTTCGTCGCGCCCGGATCCACCGTCTTCGACCTGCCCGGCACCAATGGACTCGGCGCGGCGCCGACGACGGGCGACCCGTTCGACGGTGTCGGTCAAGACGGCGATCTCGGAGTGTTCGTCGGCACGCAGTGGTCGGTCGACTTCGGGCTCGGCCCGAACGGGATCTACTTCACCTCCGAGATGAAGATCGACGTCGCGGTCGGGCACGTCGGCGACCAGCTCGACGAGTACACCGACTGGCTGGCCGACGGCATCCGCGTGCCCGACGGCACCGATCGCGCCGTCGGCGACTCGCATGCGCCGGGGAACGGCAATCCCGGTCTGCTCGGCGGTCTCACGACGCCGGGCACGTCCGCCACTCAGTCGTCGGCGGTCTCCGGCGCCGCCCCGTCCTCGTCGGCGGTCGCGCAGCCGCTTGCCGCCTCGGCGCCTGCCGGTCCCGCGCCCGCCGCCCCGGCTTCCACGGTCGCGCCTGCCGCGTCGGTGGCTCCCGCCGCCCCGCTGCCCGCGCCCGCACCTGCCGCGGTCGCCGCCGCCCCGGTCGTCGCGGCCACGCCGCTGCAGACCACGATTCAGCCCGATGCCGCCTCGACCCCGATCGCGAATGTGCTCGCCGCGCCGGAAGGGCCGTCCGTGCTGACCGCTCCGGCGGCCGCCGTCCCCGCGCTGTTCGACGCGGTCCGCCCGGCGCCCGTGGTGAAGCCCGCCCCGGCGACCGAGCCGCAGCAGCCCCATCCGGCCCAGCCGCCCGCGACGACGGTGACGCTCCCGACGACGATCGTCAAGACCACGCCGACGCCGAGTGTTCCGGGTGAGGTGACCACGCCGTCCGTGCCGAAGACCCCGGATCTCGACGGAACGAAGATCCCGGGCGCCACCACGATGCCGCACGGCGGCGTCACCACCGCGCCGGACGTGCCGACCACCAAGACGCCCGGCGCGACGGTCACTCAGACGCAGGCGCCCCCGCATGCCCCGACCACGCCGGACGACGACGTGACGACACCGGGCGGCAACACGGGCTACCCCAGCACCGGCACCTACCCGACCAATGACCTGCCGACCGACGAGTTCCCCACCGGCGACGTGCCGACCGTGAGCCGGCCGTCGCAGCCGACGTACTCCGCGCCGGACCAGCCGACCTACAGCGCCCCCGCGCATGTGCCCACCGTCGAGCCGCACACTCCGGTCGCCCCGACCCAGATCGCCCCCGTGCCCACCCAGGCGCCGATCAAGCCGCAGGTGATCGACCCGAAGCCGCAGGGGATTTCGGCGCCGCTCGCGGCCGATCACTCCGCCGACTCGGGTCTTGCTCCGGTCATGGTCTCCGAGCACACCTACGACCACTCGGCACTGGCGTTGTCTTCCGGCGGCAGCCTGTCGGGAGCGTTGCTGCCGGAGTATTCCATAGCGGATACGCATCACCAGCTGTCCGGTGTGTCGGACGTCTCGCTGATGTAGTCAGGGCGCAGGCGTTTTCGAGGACTGCGGAGCATCCGCAGGGGGTACCAGAACGAGAGTCACCGAGAGTAAGGAGGAGGGTTGGCTGCCGCTGCCGGGCTGAAGGCTGCGACGGTGAAACATCCGGACGCGATGGCCCCGCTCATCCGAATCCTCGACGAGCTGCGGGAGACGGCCCGATCCGCGGGACGCGACGACCTCGGCAGCCGACTGAGCATGGTCCGCGCCAGGGTGAGCGATCCCCGGGTACGGCTCGTGGTCGTCGGCCATCCGAAGAACGGCATGAGCACGCTGGTCAACAGCCTGGTCGGTGCCTCGGTCAGTGCGACGAACAGCGATCTGAGCGTCCCGGTGATCGTCGAGTACGGCCCGGAGCCGACGGCGACGCTGGTGCGGCAGACCGAGTACGGTCGCACCGAACGTCAGTCGGTGGATCCGCTCGATCCCGGCCCGGCGCTGGCCGCCCAGGGTGTCGTGCGCGCCGAGTTCACCCAGCCGAGCCCCTTGCTCGCCGACGGTGTCGTGGTCATGGACGCACCGGGTGCGCTGGGCGACAACCGCACCACCTGGTCGATGATCGCGGCGGCCGACGCCGTGCTCTACGTCGGCGACGCCGGCGCCGAGCTGACCATGGAACAGATCGCCGAATTGCAGCGCATCCAGCAGATCTGCCCGACGGTGGTCTGCGTGCTGAACAAGATCGACGTCTTCCCGCACTGGTCGCACATCCAGCAGCGCAACCGGGAACTGCTCGACTCGGCGGGGCTCGGTTTCGCCGTGGCGCCGGTGTCGGCGGAGCTGCACCGGCAAGCCGGGATGACCGGTGACTACCAGCGCGACATCGAATCCGGCGTGCCGCAGCTGATCGATCACCTGCGCGACTACGTGGTGGCTCGCGCCGACGCGGTGGCGCTGGAGGCCGCCGTCCAGGACATCCGCCTGGTCTGTGACCATCTCGCGCTGACGCTACACACCGAGGCCGAGGCGCTGCGCGATCCGCGGCGGCGCGCCGAGATCACCGACCAGCTCGTGCGGGCCCGCGACGAGGCCGACCAATTGCGCCAGCGCACCGCGAACTGGCAGGTCACCTTGGTCGACGGCGCGACGGAGTTGATGGCCGACATCGAGCACGATCTGCGCCATCGGTTGCGCAGCCTGATCCGCGACGCTGAGGCCGAGATCGCGCAGACCGATCCGGCACGCCGGTGGAAGGAGTTCGGCGCCGATCTGGACGCGCGCATCTGCGAGGCGGTCGAGGAGAACTTCGCCGTGGCGCACTACCGCTCGATGGAGTTGTGCGAACAGGTGGCCGCGAAGTTCCCGGCCGACAACCGGGCCGCTCCGCTACCGGACCTGCGCTTGGCCAACCCTGGTGAGGTGCTCGAAGCGGTGCAACCGCTGGAGCCGCTGGAGAGCGCGAAAGCCGGCGTGACCCAGCAGTTCCTGACCGGTCTGCGCGGCTCCTACGGCGGCATCCTGATGGTGGGTCTGGCCACCAGTCTGCTGGGCATGTCGCTGGTCAACTGGTACTCGGCGGGCGCGGGCGTGCTGCTGGGCGTCAACGCGCTCTGGGACGACCGCAAGAATCGCAAGCTGCGCCGCCGGGCCGAGGCCAAGGTGGCGGTCGCCCGCCTGATGGACGACGTGATCTTCCAGGTCGGCAAGGAGTCGCGCAACCGTCTGCGCGCCATGCAGCGGGTCCTGCGCGACCACTTCACCGACATCGCGACCGAGGTCTCCCGCGGCGCGGACGACGCACTGCGGTTGGCCGAGGAGAACTACGGGAAGTACGGCGATCGCAGGCCGGAGCGGATCGCCGACCTCGAGGCGCGGCTGGGCAGATTGCGGGTGCTGCGCGAGGAGGCCGACGGACTGGCTCCCGCCTGAAACGTTGCCGCGGCCGGGTCAGACCGGATGGCCCTGTGGCGTGTGCGCGGGCTGGAACCGGCCCGCGTGCCCGGAACCCTCGGCGCGGATCACGTGGGTCACGGCGTTGATCAGCGCCAGGTGGGTGAACGCTTGGGGGAAATTGCCGAGGTGGCGGCCACTGCGCGGATCGATCTCCTCGGCGTACAGCCGCAGCGGGCTGGCGAAGCCGAGCAGTCGCTCGCACAGGTGCCGCGCCCGCTGGATCTCACCGATCTCCACCAGCGCGGAGACCAGCCAGAACGAGCAGATCGTGAACGCGCCTTCCTCACCGCTCAAACCGTCGTCGGTGGTCTCGGTCCGATACCGCAGCACCAAGCCGTTCTCGGTGAGGCGGTCGGCGATCGCCAGCACGGTCGAGCGCACCCGGTCGTCCTCGGGCGGCAGGAAGCGGGTGAGCACCACCAGCAGCAGTGAGGCGTCCAGCGTGTCGCCACCGTAGACCTGGGTGAACACTCCTTCGGAGTTGACGCCGTTGGCCAGGACGTCGGCCTTGATCTCCTCCGCGATGGCGTACCACTCTCCGGCGTGCTCGTACTGACCGTGCAGTTCGGCGAGTTTCGCGCCGCGGTCCAGCGCCACCCAGCACATCACCTTGGACGAGGTGAAGTGCTGCGGCTCGCCGCGCACCTCCCAGATGCCCCGGTCGGGCTCCTGCCAATGCTCGATGGCGGCGTGCACCTGGCGGACCAGCAGCGGCCACAAGGTCTCCGGCACCTGCTGGCGCGACTTCACGTGCAGGTACACCGCGTCGAGCATGGTGCCCCAGATGTCGTGCTGGTCCTGGTTGTAGGCGTTGTTGCCGATGCGCACCGGCCGCGAGTGGTCGTAGCCGCCCAAATGGTCAAGGCTGAGTTCGTCGAGTTGCCGTTCGCCGCCGATGCCGTAGAGCACCTGCAGCGGAACGCGCTCGCCGTTCTCGCCGGTGGTCGCGTCGTTGAGGAAGGCGAAGAAGTCGTCGGCCTCCCGGTCCAGGCCGAGCGTGTACAGACCCCACAGCGCGAAACTGGAATCCCGCACCCAGGTGTAGCGATAGTCCCAGTTCCGTTCGCCGCGAGGCGTTTCCGGCAGGGAGGTGGTCGGCGCCGCCATCAGGGCGCCGGTCGGCGCGTAGGTGAGTCCCTTGAGGGTGAGCGCGCTGCGCTGCAGGTAATTGCGCCACGGGTGGTCGGGGAACTTGCCGAGCGTGATCCACTGGCGCCAGCATTCGGTGGTCTGCCACATCTTGCTCGCGGCCTCCTCGAAGGTGCGCGGCGCGGGCAGTTCCGACCAGGTGAGCGCGACGAAGACCTCGTCGCCCTCCTTCATCCTGGTGCGGGCGCGCGCCTCCCGCCCTTCGAGACCGAGGCGCAGATCCGTGGTGAGCACCAGCGTCGGGCCCGCGCTCGGATCGTCGCTGCGCACCGCGGTCGCCTCCTCGTACACCTTGCCGGTGTACTCCCAGCGGGCCGTGGCCCGGTGGTAGTCGAACGCGGGCTCGCAGCTCATCTCCAGCTCCACGGTGCCGTTCACGCATTTCACCGTGCGCAGCAGCAGGTGCTCGGCATCCCAGTCCATCGGGGTGCGCCGATGGGTCTTGCTGCGCTGATCGTTGTTGTGCCAGCTCCCGAGCACCAGCGCGTCACGCACGATGAGCCAGCCGGAGCCGGTCTGCCAGGTGGTCTCCAAGATCATTCCGCCGGGCAGGTAGCGGCGGGCGGCGGGCACGTTGACGCCGTACGGTCCGATCCGGAAGTGGCCGGCGCTGCGATCCAGTATCGCCCCGAAGACACTCGGTGAATCAGGTCGCGGCACACACATCCATTCCACCGCGCCGTTGCTGGCGATCAGGCAACTGGTCTCGCAGTCCGACAGGAAGGCGTAGTCGTCGATCGGCGGGTAGGCGCCGTTGCGGTGCGGCTCGGACAAGCTCGTCGGCAGGCCGTCGGAGTCGTTGAGGGTGAGGTCATCGGTGGACGCCATACCCCATCTTCGGGCCGATGCGCGCTCCGCGTCCACCGCTCGGTTCGCCGAGTCCGCCGCCGTGGCCGACGGTCGCGGCGGACCGGCCGGCGAACCCACTAGGCTGGAGCCGTGCATCGCATCGCAGGATGGTGGGACGGCTTCGAGCTGTGGGTCGCGGGACTGCCGTTCATTCCGCAGTTCCTCGTGGTCCTCGTGGGCATGGTCCCGATCAGCTTCGCCATCGCCTACGGGCTCGATCGCGTGCTGCGCGCGGTACTGCGCATGCTGGATCGCCGGTATGCCGCCCACGCGGCACCGGTGCGGCCCGCCCCGGCAGGCGCGGCGGTGATGCTCGAATCCGAGCAGGTCGCCGAGGACCGCACACCCGTGCAGAGCGGGGCGCGCTGATGCCTCGTTCGCGGGTTCAGCTCGCCCTCGTCGCTCTGCTGGTGCTTCTCGTGGTCGCCTGGTTGATCACACGCTGACGGGTAACGTTCGCGGCAGTCGCCGGACGTGTGCCGCACCACGTCTCCCCTGGCGAACGACCGCGAGGTAACCAGGGCGATGCGGTCGGCGCAGTGCTCCCAGGCGCAGGTACCGACCCCCGGGAGCCGGACGCGTACGCCATCCGGAGCGGTGGTCATGGGATGAAACACCCCTCATGCTGGCACTCTTCGATTCGAACGCGGCCGTTCGCTCTGCTACAGTTTGCCCGTGTCTTCGAGCGCCGTCCCGCAGGTCCGCCATGAATTGGCGTTGATTGCTGTCGGTGATCTCGCGGTCGCGGACGTCTACTGTCGCTGATCGGCGACCGGGCACGTCCGCGTCTCGTTTTCCCAGTGGACTGGCGCGCTTTGTGCAGATGTGCCCCACCTTCGGCCCTCACGGGCCGCTAGCCGCGCCACTGCCGGATCGCTTTCCGGCAGGTCTACTGACAACACCATTTGTCGCCGCCACCGATGTTTTACCGGACAACTGGCGGTCCGCAAGAAAGGTCCACCCCGATGGCTCGCAAATCCTGGCTTTCGCCGCGTCGACGCTACAGCGCCGTTGCCTTCGCCGCACTCGCGGCGGTCGCGCTAACCGCGTGCGGCGGCGGAGCGAGCGACACGGTCGGGGGCGGCGACTCCGACGGCAGCGGCGGCACCCTCAACCTCTACGCCTATGCCGTGCCGAAGCCCGGCTTCGACAAGGTGGTCCCCGAGTTCAACAAGACCGAGCAGGGTAAGGGCGTCCAGATCCAGCAGTCCTACGGCGCCTCCGGCGACCAGTCCCGCAAGGTGAAGGACGGCGCGGAGGCCGACGTCGTCAACTTCTCGGTCGAGCCGGACATCACCCGCCTGGTCGACGCGGGCCTGGTGGACGCGAGCTGGAACGCCGACGCCACCAAAGGGATCCCGTTCGGATCGGTGGTCGCCATCGTCGTGCGCAAGGGCAACCCGAA
The DNA here is from genome assembly GCF_009829295.1 of Nocardia sp. CY15. Lineage (NCBI taxonomy): Bacteria > Bacillati > Actinomycetota > Actinomycetes > Mycobacteriales > Nocardiaceae > Nocardia > Nocardia sp. CY15. The sequence continues at coordinate 16,117 of NZ_VUOT01000023.1, read as the reverse complement.
GGGCATCAAGGATTGGGATGACCTGCTGAAGCCGGGCATCGAGGTGGTCACCCCGAACCCCTTCAGCTCCGGTTCGGCGAAGTGGAACCTGCTCGCGCCGTACGCGGCCAAGAGCGACGGCGGCAAGAACCCGCAGGCGGGCCTGGACTACCTGAGCAAGCTGGTATCCAAGGAGCACGTGAAGGTGCAGCCCAAGTCCGGCCGCGAGGCGACCGAGACCTTCCTGCAGGGCACCGGTGACGTCCTGCTGAGCTACGAGAACGAGGCGATCTTCGCCGAGCGCAACGGCGATCCGATCGAGCACATCGTCCCGCCGGTCACGTTCAAGATCGAGAACCCGGTCGCGGTGCTGAAGAACAGCAAGAACCAGCAGAAGGCCGTCGCCTTCCGCGACTTCCTGTTCACCCCCGAGGGCCAGAAGGCCTGGGCCGAGGCGGGTTTCCGTCCGGTCGACCCGAAGGTCGCCGCCGACTACGCCAAGGACTTCCCGAAGCCGCAGCAGCTGTGGACGATCGCCGACCTCGGCGGCTGGAAGACCGTGGACAAGGATCTGTTCACCGCGAACACCGGCTCGGTCGCGGTGATCTATGACAACGCGACCAAGTGACCGGGTGACCCCCGTTACACGGGATACTGGACGACTGTGATGAAGAGCAGTAGCGCCGAGACCGCGCGGGCAGCCGGTCCCGGCGTCTCCGCCGCCGCGCGCCCGGACCGCCGTTTCACCTGGTCCTGGCTGCGCGTGACCGGCTCGGTCGGCCCGCTCGGCATCGCCACCGCGGTGTTGTGGCTGAGCATCATCGTGCTGCTGCCGCTGGCGGCGCTCACCGTGACCAGCTTCGAGGACGGGTGGTCCGGCTTCGCCGACGCCGTCACCGCGCCCGCCGCGCTGGACTCGCTGCGCATCACCGTGCTGGTCTCGGTCGTGGTGGCGCTGATCAACGTGGTGATGGGCACCCTGATCGCCTGGGTGCTGGTCCGCGACGAGTTCCCGGGCAAAAGTGTGGTCAACGCGCTGATCGACCTGCCGTTCGCGCTGCCGACCATCGTCGCCAGCATCGTGCTGCTCTCGCTGTACGGCCCGCAGAGCCCGATCGACATCCACCTCAACGCCACCCAGCCCGGCCTGGTGGTAGCGCTGGCGTTCGTCACGCTGCCATTCGTGGTGCGCTCGGTGCAGCCGGTCCTGATCGAGGCCGACCGCGAGGTCGAGCAGGCCGCCCTGTCGCTGGGTGCGAACAACTGGACGACCTTCCGCACCATCGTGTTACCCGCGCTGACGCCCGCGATCATCAGCGGTGGCGGCTTGGCCTTCGCCCGCGCGATCGGTGAGTACGGTTCGGTGGTGCTGATCGGCGGCGCGATTCCGCGCAAGACCGAGATGGCCTCCCAGTACATCCAGAAGCAGATCGAGATCGACCGGCCGGTGAACGCGGCGGCCGTGTCGGTCGCGCTGCTGGCCATCTCGTTCGCGACGCTGCTGGTCCTGCGGCTGCTCGCCGAGCGAAGTGCGCGCAAGGAACAGGCGGCCCGATGAACCTGTCTCCCTCCACCCGCATCTCGTTGCGGACCGTGGCGCTCGGCTACCTGTTCGTGCTGCTGGTCCTGCCGCTGGTCATCATCCTGTGGCGCACCTTCGAGCGGGGCGCCGGCGCGTTCGTCGACTCGATCACCACGCCCGCGGCGATCTCGGCGTTTCAGCTGTCCATCCTGATCGTGGCGATCGTCGTACCGGTGAACGTGATCTTCGGCATCGTGACGGCGCTCGCGCTGGTCCGCGGAAAATTCCCGGGCCGCAATCTGGTCCAGGGCATCGTCGATCTGCCGTTCGCGGTCTCGCCCGTGGTGGTCGGCGTCTCGCTGATCCTGCTGTGGGGCGCGGGCGGATGGTTCGGCGGCTTGGAAGAGGTGGGCTTCAAAGTCATCTTCAACCTGCCGGGCATGGTGATCGCCACCATCTTCGTCACACTGCCGTTCGTGGTGCGCGAGGTCGAGCCGGTGCTGCACGAGATCGGCGACGACCAGGAGCAGGCCGCGGCCACCCTGGGTGCGTCCAAATGGCAGACGTTCTGGCGGATCACGCTTCCCGCGATCCGGTGGGGTCTGACCTATGGCGTGGTGCTCACCGTGGCCCGCGCGCTCGGCGAGTTCGGCGCCGTGATCATGGTGTCCTCCGCGCTGCCGGGCAAGTCACAGACCCTGACGCTGCTGGTGCACGGCCGCTACATCAACGACCACAACACCTTCGGCGCCTACTCCGCCGCGACCTTGCTGATGGGCATCGCCCTCGTCACCCTTCTGCTGATGACCCTCCTCGAACGTAAGCGGGACGCAAAGTGATCACCGTGACCAACGCGAACAAGAACTACGGCACGTTCGCGGCCCTCGACGACGTCACCATCGACATCCCCTCCGGCGAGCTCACCGCGCTGCTCGGGCCTTCGGGCTCGGGCAAGTCGACGCTGCTGCGCTCGATCGCCGGACTGGAATCGCTGGACTCCGGTGTGGTCACCATCGCCGGACGCGATGTCACCCGGGTGCCGCCGCAGAAGCGCGACATCGGCTTCGTGTTCCAGCACTACGCGGCGTTCAAGCACATGACCGTGCGCGACAACGTGGCCTTCGGCTTGAAGATCCGCAAGCGGCCCAAGAGCGAGATCAGCAAGCGCGTCGACGAATTGCTCGGCATCGTGGGACTGGACGGTTTCCAGCACCGCTATCCGGCGCAGTTGTCGGGTGGCCAGCGCCAGCGCATGGCGCTGGCCCGCGCGCTCGCCGTCGATCCTCAGGTGCTGTTGCTGGACGAGCCGTTCGGGGCGTTGGACGCCAAGGTTCGTGCCGACCTGCGCACCTGGCTGCGCCGGCTGCACGAGGAGGTCCATGTGACCACCGTGCTGGTCACCCACGACCAAGAGGAGGCTCTCGACGTCGCCGACCGGATCGCTGTGATGAACAAGGGGCGCATCGAGCAGATCGGCACACCGGAGGACGTGTACGACCGTCCCGCCAACGACTTCGTCATGTCGTTCCTCGGCGCGGTGGCCCGGCTCAACGGACATCTGGTCAGGCCGCACGACATTCGCGTCGGCCGCGATCCCAGCATGGCGCTCGCCGAGCACGAGGGCACCGCGGACTCCGCTGGTGTCACCAGGGCGACGGTCGAGCGCGTCGTCCATCTCGGTTTCGAGGTGCGTGTGGAATTGCGCAACGCCGCGACCGGTGACCTGTTCTCCGCGCAGGTCACTCGTGGCGACGCGGAAGCGCTGCGGCTTTCCGACGGTGAGACGGTCTACGTTCGCGCCACCCGGATCCCGGAACTGCCCACGCACTAGCCGGTCGAGGAACTCGGCAGTATCCCGGGCGGCGCGGGGAAATGTGGCGCTGACAAGTTGCTGAACTTCGGACATTTCGCTGGTGGCGCTCGCTCGGCGGATGCGTAGGCGGGTGCAGAGCGAGACGGCGAAAGGCCGTCTCGGGCGGCGGGGTGCGATGGCGTTCATGCCGTGCCGGTGCCGGTGCCGGTGCCACCGCCGGAGCCGGTCCGGCAGTCGATTCGCTCGCGTAGTTAATCGCCCGCACTGCGAGGTGTTAATTCGCCCAGCGGCATCTCCCCACGTGGAGTGGTATCGCTGGCCGAGGAACGAGGCGGCGGCCGAAAACCGGCAAACTTCTACCGGGCATGGTCGATCCTGGCGTGTCGCAAGGAAATCCGACTGGACGGCATGTGTAGTGCTGGTGTGCCAGGTGAGCGCGTCGCCGATCGCGGAAACGGTGCGGCCGCGCACAGGCGGCTTGCGGACAACTGGTTGTCCGGTCTTGGCACGAAGATCGCGGAGTGGTTGCCTGGACAACGTTCGAAGCAAATCGGCACGGCGATCGGGTGGATTGCGATGGCGGTTGGTCTCGGGTTGAGCATCGGTACGGTGAACACGGTTTCCGTTCTGGCGGAGGAAGGTTCGGCCAAGGCTCCGCCGGGGCGCCGCAAATCGCAGCGCGCGCAGACCATCACGCGGCCGACCACGCTGACCTTCGACAGCACCGGCGTAGCCAGGGTCGGCATGATTCCCCGGCACGGTCGCGCGGTCACCGAATTCGCCGACCTGACGCAACGTTCCAGCACGTGGGCGCGGGTGGGCAACCGTGCGCTCGCGCCGGCGGACCTGGTCGCCACGGTGGCCAAATGCCTGGTCGCCGAGGTGCAGCAAGATCGTCCAGTCGACGGCGCGGGGCTGGGCATCGCGCTGACCTATCCCGCCCGCTATGCCGACGAACAGGTGGACGCGCTGCGTGCTGCGCTCGACGGTGTCGAGCTACAGCGGGTCGCGCTGGTCGCCGAGCCCGTCGCGGCGGCGGCCTGGCTGGAGGCCGACCGCGGCCCGCTGATGCCGGGTCTCACGCTGGTCTACGATCTCGGCGGCGCCGGGCTCGACGTCACCTTGGTCCGGGTGGGCGCGGGGTGCCCGCACAATCCGATCGTCGGCGTGCCGCTGCGATCGACGGAATTCGGTGGACGCGCGTTCGGCGCATTGATCGCCGAGCACGCCGGAGCGGGCCTGTCTTCGGTCTCGGAGTCGGTCGCCGACACGATCGCCGGGCAGTTGCGCGCGCGTCATGTCCGGGCGTCGCTCGAACTCGTCTATCGCTGTCTGCGGGTGGCGGACGTCACCATGGCCGACGTCGACTGCGTCCTGGTCGTCGGCGGCGCCGCGCGACCGGCGGAGGTGGCCGAGGTCCTCGCCGAGGAGTTGGCCAGGCCGGTGATCATCGCCGCGGACCCCGAGCGGACCACGGCCGACGGCGCCGCGATCATCGGCCGGAGGGCGGCGGTCGCGGCCGAGGTGGCGGCCGAGCAGCGCCGCGTCAGGCGTCGCCGGGCCCGTCGCCGAGCCACCACCCGCGCCCTCGTGCTGTCGCGCCGGACCAGGCGGCGGCTGGGTCGGGCGGTTGTCGTCACGGGTGTGTCGGCGGTCTTCGGTTTCGGCACCTCGATCTTGGCGGCCGGTGACGGGGTGCTGGTGAGTTAGGCACCCGATACGTCCGCGATGGAACAGGGCCGTCCGGCGGTGCGCGTGATGAGGGCGCGCATCGCCGGGCGGCCCTAGCAACTGCTGGGTTGACGTGACTCTCCGTTGGTGTAACTATGGGATACAGTTAACGGTTCCATCGAGGAGAGGCAGTGACGACGATGTCCGCAGCCGTGACACCCGCAGTCGATCCCGATCTGGAGAAGGCGCAGGAGTATGCCGCGAAGCTGCTGCTGCTCTCCGAGGGATCGGTCAACAAACACTTCGACCCGTTCGAGGACATCGACTGGGATAATCCCGACTTCGCCGCCGACGCCGGTGAGGAGCGCTGGATCCTGCCCGTGTCCGCCGACACCGTGGCGCGCCATCCCTGGTACCAAGCGCTCTCGAACGAGGAGAAGATCGCCGTCGGCAAGTACCGGCAGGCGAACATCGCCAAGGTCGGCCTGCAGTTCGAGTCGATCTTGATCAGCGGCATGGTCATCCACAACTTCGGCCTGCCGAACGGTTCGCCGGAGTTCCGCTACTGCTCCCACGAGATGATCGAGGAGCACAACCACACCCTGATGTTCCAGGAGATGGTCAACCGGATCGGGCTGGATGTGCCCGGCATGGGCCCCCTGGTCAGCAAGTTCAAGTACCTGGGCGCGCCCGTGGCGGCCTGGTTCCCGAACCTGTTCTTCATGGCCGTGCTGGCCGGTGAGGAGCCGATCGACCACATCCAGAAGCAGATCCTGCGCTCCGGCGAAGACGTGCATCCGATCATGCGCGGGGTGATGGCCATTCACGTCGCCGAAGAGGCGCGGCACATCTCCTTCGCGCACGAGTTCCTGAAGAACCATGTGCCGCACGCGAAGCCCGCGCAGAAGTTCATCCTCTCGCTGGCCATGCCGATCGTCATGTGGATCCTCGGTCGCGCGATCGTCACCCCGCCGCGGTCGTTCTTCACCGAGTTCGACATTCCGGACAAGGTGCGCAAGGAGCTGTTCTACGGCTCGAAGGAGGCCAAGCAGGTCTTCAGCGACTACTTCTGTGACGTACGCGCCTTGGCCAAGGACATCGGGCTGATGAACCCGGTCGCCAAGGCGGTCTGGAAGGCGCTGGGGATCGACGGTCCCAGCACCCGGTACCGGTCGGAACCGCTGCGCGCCGCGAGCAAGGTCGCCTGAGCCGGTATGCCGTACGTCGTCACCCAATCCTGCTGTAGCGACGCGTCCTGCGTGTACGCCTGCCCGGTCAACTGCATCCATCCCACGCCCGACGAGCCGGACTTCCGGACGGCGGAGATGCTGTACGTCGACCCGAAGGCGTGCGTGGACTGTGGCGCATGCGCCACCGCGTGCCCGGTCGACGCCATCGTGTCAGCGAAGAAGCTGACTGCGGAGCAGAAGCCGTTCATCGAGATCAACGCCGATTTCTACCGGCAGTCCCGGCCGCGTCCCCTGCTGGCGCGACCGGTGCCAGCGGCGCGGATCCATACCGAGCGCACGCCGCTGCGGGTGGCGATCGTGGGGTCGGGGCCGTCGGCGATGTACGCCGCGGACGAACTGCTGACCCAACCCGAGGTGTCGGTGACCGTGTTCGACCGGCTGCCGGTGCCCTACGGTCTGGCCAGGCACGGTGTCGCACCGGACCACGACAAGACGCGCAAGGTCGGCGAGCTGTTCGACGTCATCTCGACGCAGCCGGGGTTCGGTTCATACCTGAACGTCGATATCGGCGCGCACATCTCACACGCCGAGTTGCTCGACCATTTCCACGCCGTGATCTACGCGGTCGGCGCGTCCTCGGATCGCAAGCTCGGCATCCCGGGTGAGGGCCTGGCGGGCACTGTGTCGGCCACCGATTTCGTCGCCTGGTACAACGGTCATCCCGATCACGTGGACCGTTCCTTCGACCTTTCCGCTCGGCGGGCCGTGATCGTCGGCAACGGCAATGTCGCGCTCGACGTCGCGCGCGTCCTCACCAGCGACCCCGCGACGCTGGCAGGCACCGATATCGCGCCGTCCGCGTTGCGGGCATTGCGGGAGAGCGAGATCGAGGAAGTGGTCGTGCTCGGTCGGCGCGGCCCGCTCGAATCGGCTTTCACCGTGCCGGAATTCGTCGGCCTGCTCGGATGCGATGTGGACATCGTGGTCGAGGGCGAGCTGCCCGAGCTCGGTGCGGAACTGCCCTTCCACGTCGAGCAGAAGCTGCGGCTGCTGCACAGCGTGCGCACCCGGCCGGTCGGCGAGCGCAAGCACGTCGTGTTCCGCTATCTCGCCGCGCCCACCGAGATCCTCGGGACCGATCGGGTGACCGGCCTCGAGATCGGCCGCACCGAACTGGTGACCGATCCCGATGGCCGCGTTCGCGCCGTCGCGACGGGGGAGACCGAGCGCCTCGACGCGGGCTTGGTGCTCACCTCGGTCGGCTACCGCGGCGTCGCGGTGCCGGGTCTGCCGTTCGACGAGCAGGCCGCGGTGATCCCGAACGAGCACGGCCGCGTGCTGGAGCGCGCGGGCGCGGCGGTGGTCACCGGCACCTACGTGACCGGCTGGATCAAGCGCGGGCCCACCGGTTTCATCGGCACCAACAAATCGTGTGCCCAGGAGACGGTGCGGCAGCTGGCCGCGGACTTCAACGCGGGCCGCCTGCCCGAACCCGCCGGTACCGCCGCGGAGTTCGACCGGCTGGTGCGGCTGCGTCAGCCCGCGGTCCGTGCCGGGGGAGCTGTGGAAGCTCGCCCCGGCCGGGTCCGCCGCTTGCTGGCCCGCGCCTGACCGACCCCCGCGGGGCCGGAGGTCACCGCGCGGTGAAACCACCGTCGATGGCCAGCGCGGCGCCGGTGACGAAACTCGCTTCGGCGCTGAGCAGGTAGGCGCAGAACGAGGCGATCTCCTCCGGCGCCGCGATGCGGCCTATCGGGTGCAGGGCGGCGATGGCGGCCTCGCCTTCCGGCGTCGCGCCCATCGAGTTCCGGAAAGCCGGGGTGTCGACTGCTCCCGACACCAATGCGTTGACCCGCACGCCTTGATCGGCGGCTTCGAGCGCCACGGCGCGGGTCAAGCCGACCACCCCGTGTTTGGCGGCCACGTACGGCGCCACCGAGCCCATGCCGACCACCCCGAGATTCGACGCGTTGTTCAGGATCGCGCCGCCGCCGGAGGCCGCCAGCGCGGGAACCTGCTGCCGCAGGCCGTAGAACACGCTGGTGAGATTGAGCTCCAGATCGGCGCGCCAGCCGACTTCGTCGATCTGCGCGACCGGACCGAAGGCGTTCACCGCGCCCGCGTTGTTGAATGCCGCGTCGAGGCGGCCGAATTCCGACAGCGCGGCGTCGGTCAGCCGGGCGAGGTCCTGTTCGACTGTGACATCGGTCGGCACGAACAGCGCCCGGCCGCCTGCCGCGCGGATGTCGGCGGCCACCTGCTCGCCCGCCTCCTTGCCACGGGCGCCCAGCACGACCGCGGCGCCTTCGCTCGCGACCCGCAGCGCCACCGCCTTGCCCACGCCCGAAGTCGCGCCGGTGATCAGTACGACCTGCTGCGCGAATCGTGTTGCCATCGTTCGATTTCCCTCTCTGCTCGCTGTGGCGATCTCACCTTCGTGGTGGGAGCCGCTGCCCAGTCAAGCCGGACGCCAACAGCGGCGCTGGCAGAAATCGGACGTCTAGTTGACGTGTCAATGGATTGTCGACGAGGTTGACGCGCGGCAATCCCGCAGTAAGAGCAATGAACTGGTTACCGACTGGTCGGTGTCTATCGCATGGTGGGGTTCGGTGCCCCTTAAACCGTCTTTCGGTTGGATCATCCCACCGTTATCGAGATCGCTGCACGGTAGCGGAATCGCTGGAACGGCAGTCATATCGACGGCGTCGAGTGGGCTGGACGCCTGAGTTGCCTGGTATTTACCTGGCATTTCGGGCGATGATGGCTCTCGGGGAAACATTCCATATCAATTGTGCATCTCCGAGGACTCGAAACAGCTAACCTGTGGTGGCTGTTTGGAAGACGACCGCGGCCACAGGGGAACGCCATGTGATGGACGTGGTCACGGTGCGTTGACGGGATAGCGAATGACTACAGGTCTGGGTTTCAGCATCGGTGCGGTGAACTCCGTGACGGCTTCGGTCACCGCGGAACTGCCACGGCCGGCGGCGCGGTCTCGGCGCACCGCGGTGACCTTCGACAGCGCCGGTGGACTGCGCCTCGGCGGGATCGCGCAATTCAGCATGGCGGTCACGGATTTCGCCGACCTGGGCCGCGACCCGGAAGCGGTGGTCGTCGGCGGCCGCATATGGTCACCGGCGAATCTCGTCGCCGCGGTCGTCAACGAGCTGCGGGCGGTGGAGCCGGGTGCGTCCGAAGCGGGCGTCGTGACCACCTACCCCGCGATGTATTCCGACAAGCAGGTCGCGCTGCTGCGACAGGCGCTGGACCTATCCGGGGCGGGCGACGTGCTCCTGGTGCCAGAGCCCGTCGCGGCCGCGGAATGGCTGGAACACCAGCAGGGTCCGCTCGAGACCAGCTTCGTCCTGGTCTACGACCTCGGCGGCACCAGCCTCGACGTGAGCATCGTGCGCGTCGGCCCGGACTGGGACAACCATCCGATGATCGGAAAGCCGGTGCGCTCCTACGACTTCGGCGGGCGTCCGCTGGGGTCGATGATCGCGCGGTACGCCCCCGACGTGCCTGCCGAATCCGCGGGACTGTCGATGACGTCCATCGTCGACATCGACGGACTGCGTGTCGCGCACGTGCAGGACTCGCTCCAATTGGTCCGTGAATGTGTGCGGGAGGCGGGCATCACGCTCTCCGACATCGGCCGGATCCTGCTGGTGGGCGGGGCCGCACGCCCCGCCGAAGTCGCCAGGACGCTCGCCGAACTCGGTCGGCCCGTGGTGATCTCGGCCGACCCCGGACAGACGGTCGCCGCGGGCGCCGCCCTCATGGCGGCCCGCACCATGGCGCTCGGCGCGTCGGACGGCCGGTCCAGCGCGCCTCGCGTGGCGGTGTTCTCCAGCGCCGCGGTGGTATCGGCGGTCGCGATGTCGGCGGTCACGGTCTTCGGCGGACCGACGGTTCCCGAGCTGTCGCCGATGCTCGAGCGTCTTCCGGAACTCGGGATGCCGGGGGACAGTCTGCTGGTCGACGTCGGGAGCGAGCGCCTCGCCGAGGCTTGGTCCCGGATGGCCGCGCCGACCGCGTGGAACTCGAGCCGGGCGCTGCCGTCGTTGCTGTCGCAGCAGCCCTCCGCCTACACGCGATTCATCACGCCGGCTCCCCGCAGCGCCGGCCATGGTCCTTCGCTGGCCGAGTCGCAGCTCGGCACACATCGTGCCCCGTGGAAGTGCTGCGCCCCGAACGGCTTGCGCTACCGGGGATACGGTGATCCGGCCTACTTCGTGAATCCGCTTCCGTTCGCCCCGGTCGTCAGTCCCGTACCCGGGGACATCGCGCAACCGCCTGCTCCCGGGCAGCCCCCGGCTGCCGGGCAACCGCCTGTCCCCGGGCAGCCTCCGGCTGCCGGTCAGCCGGGTGTGCCGGGGCAGACGCCCGGAGCGGGTCTGCCGCCTGCCTCGGGGCAGATCCCGGGTCCAGGCACCGTGACGCCGCCCGTGGGATCACCGGGCTCGACTGCTCCCGCACCGCAGAATGGTTCGGCACCGGCGGCGTCCGGCGGGACGACTGCGGGAAGTTCGGTGGGCGGCGCATCCACCGGAACATCCGGCACGCAGGGTTCCGGCACGGGCGCCCGTGGTGACTCCTCCGCGACGAGTTCGTCAGGTATTTCATCGTCCGCAGGCGGGTCGACCGGTGAGTCCTCCGGCGACTCCGATGCGACAGCATCCGGCGGAACTGCTTCCGGGGGCCACTCCGCAGGTGAGGACGCATCGACCGGCGCGCACGGATCGTCCGGCGACTCGTCGTCGGGGGGGTCGTCCTCGGGCGGATCGGCCGGGAATTCCGCGACGCACAATTCGTCCTCGGGCGGGTCCACCGGTCCCGCGAACGGTTCGTCACAAGCCGGATCGGCTGGTGGATCCTCGACAGGCGGATCCGCGTCGGGCGGACGTCCGGGTGGAGCGTCGTCCGCGGGTGGTCGTCCGGGCGGGAACTCCTCGGGCGCTTCGTCATCCGGCGGTTCGTCGAGCCGTTCGGGCTCGGTCGGGGGATCATCGACAGGCGGATCGTCGGCCGGTGGCGCGGGAGGCGGAGCCCGCGGTCGGTAGCGGTGATGTGCACGACGACGAAATGGTCCTCGCGCGTGCGGATCTCGACGCATCGGATTTGCTGACGGGCGGCCCGGAGCCCAGGCACAATAGGTTGATGGCATCCGGGGGCCCCCAGCTGATAGCGCTGGACGTGGACGGGACGCTGCTGGACACGGGGACACCGATCAGTGCGCGCGTCGTGGCGGCGGTGCGCGCGGCCGTAGCGGCGGGCGCACACGTCGTGGTGACCACCGGCCGCACGGTGCTGACCACACGTTCGGTGCTCACCGAACTCGGTCTGCGCGAAGGGCATGCGTTGTGCTCGAACGGTGCCGTGCACATCGACGTGGCACGGGGCGAGCCGGTCGCGATCCAGGCGTTCGATCCCGCGCCCGCGATCACCGCGTTGCGCGCGCTCTTCCCGGCGATGATCTTCGCCGTGGAGAAGGTCGGCATCGGTACCTGGGCCACCGGGGCCGGCCCGGGTGAATACTCTCTCGGGGAGTACCTGCTCGTCGACCACCACGTGCTGTGCAGCGAACCCACCCCGCGACTGAACGGTTGGTTGCCGGACGGTTCGCTCGAGGAGATGCTGCGCGCGCTGCGCTCCTTGCGCGTGCCGGGTGCGAGCTGGGTGCACGGCGAGTTCGGGCCGTGGCTCACCGTTTCCCGGCAGGGGGTCTCCAAGGGATGGGCGCTGGAACAGCTGCGCATCGCCCTCGGTGTCCCGGACGAGGCGACGCTGGCCATCGGTGACGGCTACAACGACCGGGAAATGCTGCGCTGGGCAGCCCATTCGGTCGCGATGGCCAACGCGCCCTCGGATGTTCGCGATCTCGCCGACGAAGTGACCGGCCACGTTCTGGACGACGGCGTCGCCACCGTGCTGGAGCGCTGGTTCCGTTCCTGACCCGCTGATCGAGTCCGAGATACCGTTGGCGCGCCCGCACCCCGCACACCTCGTGCGGCCGCTGTCGTCCCGCCGCTTCGGGCCCGTGCCGGTAGCGAGAGAATCCGCCGCCGGGGTGCGGCACCGTGCCTCGTGAGCTGGTACTCGACGGTCCGCCCGGCGTGACGAGACGACCCCGGTCGTCGCCGCCACGCCGTCACCGTCGTGATCTACGCCGGACCGGTCTTGCCGAGGACCTCGAGGTAGTGCGGATTCGACATGAGGCCGAGGACGTTGCCGAACGGGTCGACCACCGCGGCGGTGACGAAACTCCCGTCGTTCCCGCGTGGGGTGATCGGGTCGTAGACGGTCGCGCCGAGTTCCAGCAGCCGGTCGAACGTCGCCTGCAAGTCGTCGACGTGCCAGTTGACGATCGCGCCGCCGGGTGCGTTCCGGGCGCCCTCCGGGGCGTAGGCGCGGTTCACGATGCCGAATTCGTGCTGGTAGTCGCCGATGCGGAACTCGTAGTAGCCGTTGGGGACGTGGTAGTACGGCTCGACGCCGAAGAACTCGGTATACCAGTCCTTGGCGGCCTCGAGGTCGTCGGCGTAAAAGGTGCTCGTCGCCATTCCGCGCAGCATGGTGATTCTCCTTCGGTGTGGTTCTTGTGTGTAGAACCATCATCCGATTCAAAGTGCGCACCGAATGAGCACTTTTACCGGCAGAATTAGGCACATGCGAGCGGACAGGTTGGTGGCGATCCTGCTGATGATGCAGAACCGAGGCCGCGTGACGGCCGCGCAGGTGGCGGCGGAACTCGAGACCTCGGTCGCGACCGCGCGCCGGGACCTGGAAGCGCTCTCCGCCGCCGGGGTGCCGGTGTATCCGCAGCCGGGGCGGGGCGGCGGATGGTCGCTGGTGGGAGGTGCGCGCACGGATCTGAGCGGTCTGACGGCGGGGGAGGCGCGGGCGTTGTTCCTTCTGGCCGGTCCCTCCGCGGGGGCGGTGCCGGAGGCCAAGTCCGCGCTGCGCAAACTGGTCCGCGCGCTACCACAGACGTTCCGGGGCGACGCGCAGGCGGCTGCCGACGCCGTGGTGATCGACCCGGCGCGCTGGGGTGCGACCGACCGCGAGCTGCCGCCGGTGGTGGCGCTGCTGCAACGGGCGGTCGTGCAGCGCAACAAGGTCCGGCTGCGCTATGCGAACCGGACCGGCGAGCGGTCCGAGCGCATCGTCGACCCGTGGGGCCTGGCCGACAAGGACGCCGTCTGGTATTTGATCGCCGGAACCGAGCGGGGGCAGCGGACGTTCCGCGTGGACCGGATCTCCGAAGCCTCCCTCACCGACGAACCGGCCCATCGCCCGGACGATTTCGATCTCCCCACCGCTTGGGCGCAGGTGGTCGAGGAGATGGAGCAGCGGCGCGCGACCACCGCCGCCACGGTGTTGATCTCCGAACGCCTCTTGCCCGTCCTGCGTGACCAGCAGGGTAGGAACTGCGTGGTGGACGGCCCGGTCGCCGACGGACGCGTTCAGGTCCGCGTCACCGCCCCGACCGCCTGGATGCTCGCCCAGCAGTTGGCCGGCTGGGGCGCCTCGATCGAGGTCCTCGGTCCTCCCGAGGTCCGGGAAGAACTCGCCCGCCTCGGCGCCGAACTACTCGACCGCTACGCGAAGGACGGGCGGCCCGGCATGTGACGACCCTGCTCGCGCGACCGCTGCTCGGAACGTGGTGGGGCAGTCGGCCACTGCCTCCACCCGTCCATCCGGGTCAGCGCGGCGCCAGAACGTGACCGGCCAACATGCGCACCATGTCCGAGGCGAGGACGGCGTGCCCGCTCATGCTGAAGTGGATGAGGTCGGCGCTCATCAGATCCTCGCGCAGCCGCAGCGGGTGATCCCAGAGTTCGAGCAGCAGCGCGTCGTAGCGGGCGGCCAGCTCGCGGACCAGATCGTTGAGCGCGGCCATCCGATCGCGCATCGGGCGCATGGGGGCCATGCGCTCGACTTCCCAGACGTCGGCCAGGGTGAAGGTGACGACCTGGGCCCCGGTGCGGGCCAGTGTGCCGAACAGCGTGTCCAGGTTCGTCCGCAGCTGGGTGAGATCGCCGCCTGCCAGGAACAAATCGTTGCCTCCGCAGGTGAGGTGGACGAGGTCGGGCCGGAACTCGAGCACGGCGGGCAACTGTTCGGCCAGGACCTGGTCGGAGGTGGCGCCGATCCGGCCGGTATTCAGGTAGGCCAGACCTGGGCGAGCCTCGGCGAGCACGGCTGCGACGCGGTCGGCCCAGCCTCTGGGTTCGTATCCCGGGCTCGGGTCGCCGACGCCCTGCGCGATGGAGTCGCCGAGCACCGCGTAGCGCTGCCACGGTGCGTCGGCGAGCAGGCGTCGCTGCTCGGCGAGGGGCAGCAGCAGTGGATCATTGGCTTCGGTGCGAATGTCGTTGTCGCTCATGGAATTTCCTAGTTGTCGGTGGACGGGGACGGAGTGCTCGTCGGGAGGGCCGCCAGGCAGGCGGCCACGGCCGCGATGCCGGCGCACACGGCGAAGAGAATGTGGAACGCGCCGAGCGAATCGTCCGGATGAGCGGCGAACACGGCCGCGAGCACCGCCACGCCGAGTGCGCCGCCCACTTGCCGCGCCGTCAGATTCATGCCGGTTCCGGCGGCGAACTGCTGCGGCGGAAGGGAACTCGCGGCCGCGGTGCCGAGCACGGTGACCGCGAAGCCGATGCCGCCACCGCCGAGCACGCCGGCCGGAACCCACGCCGACCACAGGGCTGGAGTGGAACCGAAGGTGTCCGTGCTCATCCACACGGCGCACGCGACGAACATCGAGGCGCCGAGCACGCCGAGCCATCGCCTGGCTGTGAGCGAGCCGACTCGGCCGGCGACCGTCGCCGTCACCATCGAAGCCACCGCCCCGATGGTCATCGCCCCCGCGGAGCCGAGCACCGAGTAGCCCCAGATCGCGTCGAGGAACAGCGGTCCCGACAGCAGCCAGGCGAACATGGCGGCCCCGAAGACGAACGAGGTCGCGTTGGCCAGCGCGTACGACTTGCTGCGCCAGAGCTCCACCGCGATCGCGGGATGGTGGTGGCGGGCCGAACGTGCGAGGGCGGCGAGGACCAGGAGCCCACCGCCGATCAGCGCGGTCAGGGTCCCCGCCGAGGTCCAGCCCCAGCGTTGCCCTTCGGTGACGCCCGCGACCAGGCCGCCCAGGCCGGCCGCCACCGCGACGGTGCCGACCGGATCCGGCAGCGCGCCCCCCGAGGGGCGGCTGGTCGGTGCCGGGATGCGCGTCGCCGCCGCGATGAGCAGGACGGCCACCGGCACGTTGATCACGAAGATCGCTCGCCAGTCGAACCCTTCGACCAGCGCGCCGCCCAGCGCGGGCCCGACCACCGCGGCGAACCCGCCGGCGGCCGACCATGCTCCGATGGCCGCGCCGATCCTCTCCCGCGGGGTTGCGGCGAGCACCAAGCCGAGGGCGGACGGCACCATCAGCGCAGCCGTGGCGCCTTGCAGGACCCGGCCCACGATGAGCCAGCCCGCCGTCGGCGCGAGCCCGCACAGCAGGGAGGTGGCCGCGAAACCGGCGAGCGCCCCGAGGAAGAGCTTGCGGCGGCCGAGCGCGTCGGCGAAACGTCCGGCCGGAGTGAGCAGGGCGGCGAAAGCGACCGCGTATCCGCTGACGACCCAGGTGAGCGTGGTGGTGGCCGTGCCGGGGTAGTCCCGGGCGATCGAGGGGAAGGCGATGTTGACGACCGAGAGGTCGAGAAAAGCGATGAATGCCGCGCCGCACGCGATCAGCAAGATGCGGGTAGCCGCGGTCGCGGTCGGCGGGCTGTCGAGCCGCACGGACGCGTCGGTCATGGAAGTCCCTAAGTTTGTGGGTGTCTGGGGTTGGTGCCCTGGATGCCCAGGGCGGTGGGGTGTAGCTGATGGTTGGTTGCTGTTGTTGTGGCTGCGAAGGAATGGCTGCCCCACCGTGCTGGACGCTCCGGC
>NZ_VUOT01000022.1:0-149104 GCF_009829295.1 Nocardia sp. CY15 | reverse complement strand
CAGCTACCGCCTCAAAGACCGAGACCTCGGCCGCGTCCCCGCGGCCAAAACCAACGACTGAAACCAACCAAAGGGTGGGTCAAGATTCCAGCGAACAAGCCGGGTCACGATTCGACCGACGTTGACAGCGTCCAGGGCGGCATCCAGCTCTGCCAGCTCGAGGGCAGCGACATGATGGCCTCGTGCAGCTCCCGCGCTGAACGCCGCGACCGCCGCAGCCGAGGCAGAGGCCTGCTCGCCGGTCACCGTGCTTGCTCCAACCGCCCCAGGACCGGCGCGGCGTCCCCGAGCGACCACAGCCGCTGCCCGGAGCTTTCCATCGTGGCCAACCCCACTAGTTCGAGCACCGTCAAACCGAGCGCACCCGCATACCCCCGCAGCACGTCTACCTCATCTGCCACTCGCAGCGCGGCTCGCGCTTGCTCCTGCGACAGCGTCCGACCAGGTAGGAAGCTGACCACCCACTGGCCTTGACCCACGCTGCGGGCCTGGTGCCCGGTCCTGCCGCTAGTCAGCGGCCAGGTCTCGTCGTTTCGTTCCGGCATGGCCTTACCACCCCGCTCGGGCCGGGATCGGACGCAGCAACCCTGCCGATCCGGTCTGGTGTGCCGTTTGGTCGCTCGGCGTGGACGAGTTGTCGAGAACGCGCGCCGTCATAGCCGCCCCTACCTCTGATTCCGGCGACCCTACGAGGTTGCCGATGGTTGCGATGATGCTTTGATTTAAGCTTAATTGTAAGAATATGTGTATGGATACGGCAGATTTTGATGAGGTAATTTGTCCCGAAGAGTCCGGCAGCTGTGGAGAGGAATCAGTGCGCGACGAACGGTCCGATCCCTCCGCGTTGCGGTTCCTGGTCGGCCACGACCTACGCGCGGCGCGTGAGTTGGCGCAGATCAAGCAGGCCGACGCTGCAAAGCACATCGGGTGTACGCCAGCGAAATTGAGCTACATGGAGAGCGGCAAGACCCAGCAGGCGCCCGACGAGGTCGCGGCGCTGCTCCGCTTCTACGGAGTCAGGGTCGAAGACGTCGAACGAACCGTCACCTTGGCTGGGCGAGCCGATCACGGAACGTGGTGGGCACCATTCGGCGAGGTGCTGCCCGACTGGTTCAAGACCTTCGTCGGCTTGGAGGGCTTGGCGACGCACCAGTTCGAGTACGCCGACAAGGTTCTGCCAGGGCAGATGCAGACGGCGGACTACGCGACCGCGCTTCTCGGTGACAGCATGCACATTCCGAAGATGGACCTGGCGCAGTCGGTCCGTGCGCGGATGGCCCGCCAACGTATCGCTGAATCCGACAATCCGCTGCGACTCAGTGCAGTCGTGGAGGAAGCAGCGCTCGATAGGCCGGTCGGTGGTCCTCGCGTTATGCGTGAGCAGCTGGAACACCTGCTCTCGCTGATGGAGCGTGACAACGTCGAGTTCCAAGTCATCCCGACACGCGTCGCGGTGCACGATGGGCTGCCCGGCTCGTTCATCGTCCTCGACTTCGCCGAGGCACGCGGCATCGCCTACGTCGAGTACCACACCGGCGCTCTCTATCTACAGGATCGCCCGCAAGTAGACTTGTACTCATTGGCTGCCGAGCAGATCCGCCAGAAGTCGAGCACAGCCGCGGACACGATCGCAGCCATCGAGCGCCGAATCTCGCAGTACAAGGACATGGAGCAGCAATGACCACCCACATCCGCCACGGCTGGCGGAAGAGCACGTTCAGTAACAACGGCGGCGCATCGTGCGTCGAGGTCAACTTCATCGGCGACCGAGTGCTCGTTCGGGACAGCAAGTACCTGCGAAACCCGGCCAACGACCCCGCCGCCCAGCCGGTGCTGTCGATGCCAGTCGGCCTGTGGCCGACCTTCTGCGACCGCTCCGTGAGTTCGGTACCAGGGAGCGACGTAGCGGGCCTACCCCGGATCGCCCGTCACGATGATGGCTCGGTCTCTGTCAGCAGCCGCGACACAGCTGTCGAATTGGTCTTCACCCCGGATGAATGGACCGCGTTCATCCGGGGAGTTCACGCGGGGGAGTTCAACCTCCTGGCCGCGTAGCTCTATGTATCTGAACAAGTGGGACGAGGTCGCGGCCTACGAACCACAGCTCTGCCGGTCTGACTGGCGGCCGAAGTCCGGACACGCCACTTTTCCGGGTCCGTCCGGCTCGAGGGGCTTGACCCTCGATCCGAACGACGGGTGCTACCGCGAGCTTGTCTCCAGTGACCCGAAGAAGGTTTCCAGGATGGCGTTGTCGGCGTAGGCCAGCTCGGTCGTCGCGACATCGGCTTCGCTGAACCATCGCAGGCCCTGGCCCTCGGTGAGCGTCACGTCCTCGATCTCGAAATCGACGTCCGCTGTGAAGGTGTGCTCGATCCCGAAGTCCAGCTCTCGGGTGCACAGGTAGTGCACGGCCGCAGGGTCGAGTTGGATGCCGATTTCCTCCTCGATCTCGCGGACGATGGTCTTCTTGGGTGTTTCTCCCGGCTCGATCATTCCGCCGAGCAGACTCCACTGGTTCGGGTAGAGAATGTCGGGTTTGTCGTCGCGCAGGTACATCAAGACCTCGTTACGCGGGTTGACCAGGATGATCTGCGTGCCTTCCTTCTTCGCCATCAGGTTCCTTTCAGCGCTGCTAGGCGATAGCGCACTTGCGGACCGCCGTCGCGACATCATCGACGTCGGTCTCGCTCATCGCGGGATAGAGCGGCAGACTCAGAGTACGGTCGGACACCTGGCTGGCCAGGGATGCTGTCTCGGCGTCATCCCGTGCTCGCGCCGATAGTAGGGCTGCTGGTGCGCCCAGAGATAATCGTGTCGGTGACGGCAGCGGCACTCTTTCGAGTCGCGTCACTCCAATGTCAAGCATCCGTCTGGATGCCGGGGAATGGGCCGCCTTCCTTACGGGGGTCAGCGGCGGCGAATTCGACCCCGCCCGCTTCGTCGCGAACTCGCCTATGTGCGACTCAGCGGATCGAGAGGGGGCGCGGCCCTCGATCCACCCGGGACACGTCGCGGCGGATCTACCGCATGCTTTTCTCGGAAATCGATTTTGGCCCGTCACAGGTGTCGGGCCATTTCGTGAACGGCGCGGAGGCGTTCGCGCAGATCTGGGTCGGTGACGGCGGTCAGGGCGCGGTTGTGGTCGTCGGTGGTGATGGCCAGCTTGTCGCGGTGCTGGGCAAGGTAGGCGGTTAGCACGGTCTGGACCTGTTCGTCGGCGTGAACAGACGCTTGAGCGGCGAAGATCATGGTGAGTGGAAACGCCCAGCAGGAGTGCAGGTATCCGAACGTCGGCCGTTGCGTGTTCTTCCACGGTGAGTGGTAGCTGTGCTCGTCGTCGATAATGATTCCGGCGGCGGTGAGCGCGTCGTTGAGCCAGTTGTGGCCTGCTTCATGGATGAGGTCGCGGGCCAAGACGGTCGCGTCTCCCACGTGGTCGAGGAACACGGTGCCGGGCAGTCGGGTGATGGTCCAACTGTTGAGAGCGCCCTCGAGGGATCTCTCGATTAGCAGGCACACGATCGGGGCATGATGGGCGACAAGATCGCCGAACCCGAATTCGGTGGCGACCTCGAATGCTGAGGTGGCCAGGGCCAGCGCGCTGGGGGGCGCGGGTTCGGTGTCGGGTCCGAGCAAGTGGTACGGGGTGTCGGCGATCGGGGAGCGACGCAGGGTTGCCGGTTCCGGAGATTGAGTGATTCTCGGGCCCAGGTGAGTTGGCGCGGACCAGTGTGGCGGCGGAGCGGTGACATGAGTGCGGTACCAGGCGAGGGTGTCGCGGTCTCCGCTGCGGGCGGCCAGTTCCGCGCCTTCGAGGAAGTGATGCGCCAGCGCGTACTCCAGCGCGGTGCCATCACTGGTCTGCTCGGGGGCACCACTGAGGACGCTGCGAATCGTGCGGGTGCGGGTGCGATGCAGGTCGGCTATCCGGTCGAATCGGAATACCATGGCCAGTTCGTCCACGGGAATCGCCTTTCTTACGAGGCTTTCGACTGGTGGGCTGCGGCGTCGTCGGCGCAGCCCACACTGTCGCGACCTACTGTTCGACGCTCGGCCAGCCGGTGGCGATGATGCTCGACGTGTGCGCGGTGGTGCGGATCGCGCCCTCGTCGTCGCGCAACTGCTCGACCGCGGCAAGGAAGTGGGTGATCTCGTCGGATGTGTCGATCATGGTGATGAAATCCCTTCTGCTGATCTGACTCGGTGTTCACTGCTTGTGTAGTGGTTGTGGATTGCGCCGGGCTGGCTCCTTTCTGTCGGTGTTCACGTTGAGGTGGTCGCGGCGGCACGCAGCGCGGCCCGCAGTTGCGGCATGGTCGGGCGATCATTGGGATCGCAGGCCAGCGCTGCGGTGACGTGGTCGGACAGTGCCGTGGGGAGGTCGGGACGGTGTCGTGGACCGCCGAGTCGGGGCAGGTCGCCGAAAAGGACCCGGTAGGCGAGCACGGCGAGGCTGAATACGTCAGCGGCCGGGGTGGCTGTGGCGTAGTCGAGAGAGTATTCGGGTGGCCAGTGGACTTCGGGTCCGCGACTGCGCGGCCCGCGCGGAGTGTCGAGGCGGCGCGCGGCTCCGAGGTCGGTGATCATGCCGCGTCCGGCGTCGATGAGCACGTTCTCCTGGTAGACGTCGCGATGCACGATGCCGCGTCGGTGGAGTTCGTCGAGGCCATCGGCGGCGTCGGCGAGGATTGTCAGGTACCGCTGGATCGGGGCGCGATCGCCGCTCATGAGGGTGCGCAGGTTGCCGTCGGTGTAGTGCGGCATGGCGTACCAGTCGAATTCGGGGCATTGGCCTTCATCGATCGCCGGCACTATGTGGGCGGCGCCGAGGCAGCTGCGGGCGAGGTCGCGTTCGTGGCGGAAGTCCTCGCGGGCCAGGCCGGGGTCATCTGTTGATACCAGTAGAATCCGTATGCTGCGGCGCGGTCGGACTCGTCCATGGCGGCCAGCACGTGATTGCTGCCGAATCCGGCCTTGACGACGACGGGTTCGCCGTCGCCTCGGGTGGCCAGCACAAGTGTGCTCGAGCGCGTGAACGCCAGCAGATCCACGGTCCGCCAACCTTGTTGGGCGAGGTGGTCGAGCACCCAGGCGGCCGGGTGCATCGCGTGCAGTCTCATCGGATCGCCGTGCCTTCCAATTCATACAGCAGGGCTCGCGCCAGTCGTTCCGTGTCCTGGTGGGTGTCGAGCTGGTATCGACGCACCGGCATCCCTGTGGTCTGCTGCCAGGAGTCGGCGCAGTGTTCGTAGAGGCTCTGCAATCGGGTGGCCGTTGCGAGGTCGTCGCCGACGCGGTTGGCGGCTGGACGGGTGGCCAGGCGACGAGCGCAGACATCGACGGGGGTGGTCAACAGCACGGTCAGGTCCGGGCGACAAGGCCCGACTCGGGCAAGTGCTTCGATGTGGCGTTCGATCGGTCCGGCGTACGCCAGTGCGAGCAGGCACGCCGAAGACAGCACTAGCCGGTCAGTGAGAACATGGGCGCCGACTGATGCGGGGGCGAGGTTGTGCCGGGAGTGCAGGGTCAAATCGGTCAGCACGGCCGCGGTGGCGTCGCGCTCGGCGACGGGTGCTCGCCCGGCGCGAAGGTCGACCAAGGTGCGGGTGGCCGGCAGCGACAGCCAGGAGAACTGGCCGATGTGGCGGACCACGACGCCGTGTCGCCGGCCAGTGCCAGGACTCGGTCGCGCAGGGTGGTCTTGCCGGACCCAGCGATGCCTTCCAGGGCGATCATCATGCTCGGTGCTACCTCCTGCCGGTCAGTGCTGGTCGGCGAACAGCCAGGAAATGAACTTGCGGGAGCGTCCGGTGCGCACCGGGGTGGTGCCGTGGACCAGCTGTGACCCGTACAGCAGGGCGGTTCCCGGCGCGGGAGCGGTGCACCAGCGGGTGCGTGGCATGGCGGCAAACCAGGGCGAGGAGTTGTCTGCGCCGTCGTGGGCGAACGCCATGGCGGGCTCGTAGCCGGGAACCGGGCTGGGGATGGCAGGCTTCCACAGGCTGGCGGACGAGGTGGTCTCGACGAAGAATTCCCCGCCCTCGCAGCGTGTCCCGATGATGACGCTGATCCCAGCGATTTGGCGCGGCCATGCTCGTGGGTCGGGGGCGATGCCGTCCAGGTGTGGGGTGATGTGTTGGCCGGGGCCGTATTCGACGTAAGTCCACGGCCGACATGAGGTGACCGACGGCAGTATCCGTTCCAGCCTGGCCCTGACACGGGTGAACGCTGCTTGGAGGAGGGTTTCGGCGTCGTCGGGGATGTCGGTGATCTCGACGCGCCCGGAAGGTTCGTAGGTCGCCATGGCGACCGCGGTGTCGTGGCCGGGGATCTCATGGATGGAGCTGAGGCGTCGCTGGTCATAGATGTCGCGGGCGTCGCCGTTGTGAGCCTCGCGAAGAAATCGGTCCATGAGTTCCTCGAGGGCGGCGGACTCGGAGATTGTGAGGAAATCCTCCACGCTGCCCACGGTGAGGGTTTCGTTCAGGCCGATCGGGCGCCGCTCGTTCACAGTGGGCTCCTTTGTCGAAGGCGGTGTGCAATGTCGCCGAGTCCGGCACAGTGGTTGAGCCAACTGACGACCGGCGCCGCACGGGTGGTTTTCGACCACAGCCCAGCCAGCTCGCCGGTCAGTGGGAACTGGCCTGCGGGCGGCTGCGATGCCGTGTGGGCGTTTACCGACCGGGCACACGGTGTCTGGTAAAGCCGCGAGAACGCCGCCGTGATGCGGTCGGCGACTGTTTTCGACCAGGCCCTCCGGGTGTCGTCGTGGATGAGCGGATCGTCGCCGTAGGCGTGGTGCTCGGTGACGATCCAGCAGTCGGCGACGGCCGCCGCGCACGCATGGACTCGACAGGCTGGGCAACACCTGTCCGAATCGTTCTCGCGGCAGGTGCCGCCGCCCAGACTGGCGTTGATCTGCGTCAGCGCCGCCCATGGCGTGGCCCTTAGGTCGATCCGTATTGGTGGGCGAGGCTCAGGGCGATCGTGGTGACAGCACGTCGTGCTCGGCGGTGGCGTCCATGAGGGCGGCAGCGCCGGATCGATGAATAGGACGTGGAAGTAGACCAGTCTGCCCAACAGCTGGTTGACAGTCAGGATGTCGGTTGTGTTCACCGCGCCCGCCCGTCGTTGTCCGGGACCTGGCAGCTGCAGGCTGTTCGCTCGTCACTGCGCTCGGAGGAAAGTTTCCGGGCGAGTATCTCTGTAGCGGTTTCCAAGTTCGCGAAATAGCTGGTCCAGTCGGAGCCCTCGCGGCGTTCCAATCGCAGGTCGAGCACGTGAAACCGGACGCCTGTGGTTGTACAGGTCAACTCGGCGCGTCCGACGACAACGCGAACGGGCAGCGGCAGTTGGCTTTCGGCGGCGGTGACGACCCGGCAGAGGGCGGCGGCTACTGCCGCGTACTCGCGACGGTCGCGGGGCAGCACACCGACACGGCGTTCGGCGGGAACCAACTCCAACCCGTCGTAGCGATGGCCTTGGCAGCTGTCATAGGTCACCAGTCCCCATTCGCGTGTGATCGCATCAACCAGCGGCCACACACCCGGTTCGATCGCCTCGCGCCAGGCTGGGTGCATCGGGTCGAGGTCGTCGGCCTCGTGGACGCCGGGCTCACCGGCGGTATTGATGTTGCCGTGGGCGCTGGTGTTCAGCCGAACCGGCAAGCGCGGCCGACCGGGGTCGCGCCAACTCCGAAGGAAAACCGCGACGTCGGCCATCGAGTTCGGTTGATGCGGACGAGCTTTCACCTGGCGGCACCAGGTCGCCGACCGCACGTCCGGTTGGGTGATGATCGCCGCCACGCCGTCGACAAGCCGCATCCGATAGCGGCAGTAGTCGTCGTCGGAGCCGACGGACCGGGCCGCGCGCAGCCGGGTGGCGACGCATCCGCCGCCGCAGGTGTGGCGGTAGCGGCAGTCGGCGCACTTGCCCGCCAGGGCGCGGCCCTCTACCAGCAGCGGCAGCCGCCGCTGTGCCATCTGGACTGCCCGATGGCCGGGAAGATCGCGCAGATTGCCGAGCTGTGCTTCGGGCCACGGTAGTTCATCACAGCTTCCGAAACGGCCGTCCGGGTAGACGGTGAACACGTGATCGCACTTGAGGTTCGAGAAGTGGCAAAACCCGGTGTCGAGACCCTGGATGGTTCGGATCGTGGACACGACCGGCTCCAGCTTGATCCGGGAGAACAATCCGCTGGTGGCCCAGTGGGCGGCGGCGTCCAGCACGAACTGTGCGTACTCTTCGCCGGTAATGGCCCACGCCGGTCCGGCGGGACCGATCACGGCGCGCTGGGCGGTCCGCGATGGCGGAACGCGCGCCGTTTCCGTCGCGGTCGCCGCGAGGACGGTGGAGTCGAAGCACGGCACCAGACTCACCGCGTTCACGGCATCAAATCCAGCCAAGTGGTCGAGCACGGCTGCGGCGCGACCGAGAACGCGCGGAGTGACGACCGTGATGACGCCGACTTTGCGTCCACGAGCACCCAGCAGGCGCAGCGCCGCCGCGACCTGGGTGTAGGTCTCCCGGCCGTCGTAGCCGATCCGCCACGAGTTGCCTTCGGGATCGCCGTCGAGAGAGATCCCGATCCGCAGATCCGGATAGACCTCGTCGAACAGGTCCAGCCATTCCTCGTCGAGACGTATCCCGTTGGTTTGCATCGTCACCCGGGTCACCGACGGCGCTGCCGCGAGGCGGGCGAGCACACCGCGGACGTAGGATTTTCCGGCAGTGAGCGGTTCGCCGCCGTGTAGCTCGGCAACAATCGGGCGACCACCGAACAGGGTGGGCAGCCGACCGATGTCTTCGACATCGATGCGCGCCCCACCAGGGGATTCTTTGCGTTTCTCGTAGCAGAACAGGCAGTCGATATCGCATGTTTCGCCACGAAGTTTGAGGATCACCGACACCGCGGTCGCGGCGTCGGTGTCGTCCAACGTCAGATACGGGTAGCCGGATCGGTCACCGGTGGCGGGGGTCTGTCCGCTCATGAAGCACTCTCCCCCGCCACGGGGCCATGGGGCCGGTCCTCGTGACTCAGTCGTAGAGCCGACCGAGCAGCGCGCCCTGTCCGGATTGCAGGATGTGGGCCGCATCCAGCGGTACCCAGAAGCACTCGAACCGTGTAGGTTCGCCTTGCCCGTCGTGGTCTTCCTGGCTGGCCCACCGCTCGGGAGCCGGTTCGGACAACTCCAGGTGGAACACGTGCCTCACCTGGATCTCCCAGCGATACGGACTGATGTCGTATTCGAATTCGCCCAGCTTTCGGACGATCTTGAACTCGGTCAGGCCGGTCTCCTCCCGCGCCTCGCGAAGCGCCGCCTCCTGCGGGCTCTCGCCCGCCCGGATACTGCCGGCCGGGACCTGAATCCCCACTTCTTCGTAGGTGTAATCGGTGTGCCGGAACACCAGCAGCTTCCCGTCGCGCACGACGTAGACCAGCACTTTGTCCTTGCGGACCTTGTCGGGCATATGAAGAATCCCTTTCCTCGTTTCGGGCACGGATCGCGGACGCGGCAGCCTGGTGCGCCGGACCCACTCGTGAAGGCCGGTGATGAATTCCCCTGCTCCCGGCATCGTGGGAGTCTATCCGCACCGTGACGGCCCCCATCGCTGTCGCTCTCCCGTGTTGCGTCGCGAGATGCATTGAATAGCATCGGGTTTCGCTGAGCGAACGGCCTACCGTCTGGCCTGTGGAGCCACGCGGGGGATCGGTGTGTCGGCGCCAGGTTCGGGTGTGCCCCGTGCAGAGGCCCGGTTGGGTACCGAACCGGGGCGCCAATATCACGATGTCGATGACCTCGCCGCGGTGCTCCTCACCTCCGCAAACGCGGTTGCGGGCGCCTGAGGACTGACCGTCGGCGACAGCGCGGCGCAGCCCGCGCAACCCGTCGAGGACATCCCTGAGGCCAAGTCGATCGGCTGGCTCGATGCTCTTGAACAGGAGCGGCGCGACCGCGCCGTAGGTTCTCTCGGAGAACTGGCGCGACCAGAACTCCTGTGAGGGCGGCCAGGTTATTACGGGATACGCGGCGGTCGTCATGATGCCGGGCCCGTTGCTGGTGACGATATGCAGGTGTTCAAGGCCTCTCCTCTCCTGCTGCGCAACCCGCAGCATCTACGACGGGAGGGACTGCGGTGCGGGCTGCGACCGACGAACGTCTCGACGCCCCGCCGCACCCGGAGCACGTCCCACGCGACGTACGAGAAGTGTTCGCGCTCACCGGGTCTAGTCGCGTCGCCAGGATGGTCCGATCTGGTCCACTCCGGTCTTATCTCGTTCACTGGACTCGGGATTGTCGATAGGATCGTTCGCTAGGCCCGGCACCTGGGGAAAAGAGGAAGTGGTTGGGGACCGTGCTCAAGATGCTGTTGGTCGAGCGGCACCTGGCCAGCCATCCGGATTTCTGCGCCGCTTACAAACGGTGTGCTGCGGAACTCGGTACGCCTGCTGCAAAGGGGGACGCGCCGTCGAAGGCCCAGTTCTACAACTGGATGTCAGGGGAGATGAAGGGCCTCCCGCACAACCACCACCGCCGGGTCCTGGCGCGTATGTTTCCTGGCTGGTCGATCCCCGCACTGTTCACGATGGCGAGTGCACTGGACTCCACATCAGATGCAGCAGCGGATGACGCTGTCGATCAGGACCTCGAGGCGTTCCTAGGCAGCGAAATGGTCAATCATGGTGCCACATTGGTGGTGCCCACCTTCGAGTTGGCCACACGCTCGGTGGAAGCGCTGGAAGCGGCGGGTATACCGCGCCAGCACATTTTTTCCAAGCGGGCGAGCGTGTTCAACGCGCAACACCGCATCGATGTCCCGACGGCGTTGGCCGAGAACGACGTCCGCGGGATGCTGTATGTGATGTCGATGATGCAGCAGCACGGCGGGATCGCAGTCGACATCCAGAGTGATCGCGAGGTCGTGCTGGCCTGCGACCGGCCCTACATCAGCTTCGGGCTGTCCAGCAACGACTGCACCCACATGTACCTCGAAAGCACCGACAATCCGTTGTTCGCCATCCAGGACAACCCGACCACTGGCGGGCCATATCTGGAACATCTCGAACTCGCCGACGGCGAGTGTTATAGCTCCAACGACAGCCGCAACATCGGCATCATCGCTCGGGTGCGGCCGACCCCGGATCTGCACCCGGACCGGTTCTGGTTCTTCTGCGCTGGCCTAGGCTCCCGGGGCACGACTGGCGCGAGCTGGTATCTGGCCAAACATTGGCTCACATTGCAGGAACGCGCTACCGATCGGGAGTTCGTGGCCGTCATCGGGGTACGTACCTACTCCGACCAGACCGCCAATCTGGAACACCTGCTCATCAACTGACCCAGAGGAGACACTCGGTGACCGCAGCACTGTTCGTGGGTCTGGCTACCCTCGACATCGCCTACGCCGTCCACCACTACCCAGGGGAGGACACCAAAACCCAGGCGCTAGAACAGTTCCTGGGTGCCGGGGGGCCCGCCGCCAATGCCGCTGTCGCCTGCGCGATCGTGTCCGGGCACCATCCGACGCTGATCACCGCCCTCGGCCGTCATCAACTCGCCGACCTCGTGCGCCACGATCTGACCGGCCACCACGTCGCGGTCATCGACGCGACACCCGAGAACATCGACAAGCCACCGGTCTCATCCATCGTGGTCGCGCTCGAGGCGCAGTCCCGCACGATCGTCGGGCTCGACGCTGCCGGGATCCATGCCCCATTCACCGTCGGCCTCGCCCGGTGGGTCGACCACGCATCCGTAGTACTCGTCGACGGCCACCACCCCGATCTCGCGGTAGGAATAGCAGGTCGCGCCCGAGAGGTAAGGGTGCCGGTCGTCCTCGACGCGGGTCGCTGGAAGCCGGTCCACGACCGGCTCCTACCGCTGGTCGATGTCGTGATCTGCTCGTCGGCCTTCGCACCACCCGGCTTCGACGGCGACGCTGCTGCGCTTCTGGACTACCTACGGTCAGCAGGGCCGAAACATGCGGCGGTCACACGGGGGCCGGACCCGATCCTGTACGCCGAGAATGGCCGTCAAGGCGCCATCGACGTCACGCCTGTGACGCGTGCCGACACCCTCGGCGCAGGCGACATCCTGCATGGCGCGTTCTGCGCCTACTACGACCGCAGCCGCGACTTCGTTGATGCGCTCATGCGCGCGTCCGTGGTGGCCACGCTGTCGTGTCGATCGTTCGGCACCCGCAATTGGGCCCGTGATCTCAGCGAACTTCGCAGATGAGGTAGTTGCCGGAGTTTTCGCGCAGTACTGTATCGGCGCGGCCGCGGGTGTGCGCGATCAAGCGGGCGTTGGGCAGATCGCTGTCGGTGATCTTGGTGTGCGCTTGCTCGGGGGTCTTGCCACCGAGCAAGTGCCGATCGGTCAGCCGCTGCTCGATCACCACGTCGGCGGCATCGAGATACCACACCTCGTCGAGCTGGCTGCGGACCTCTACCCACCCCGGCTGGTCGAGCAGCAGGTAATTGCCCTCGACCACCGCAATCTGCTGATCGGTAAAGGTGATCACGTCCGGCACTGGGTCGTGCAGTTCACGGTCATAGATCGGCCAGGGCACACGTTCACCGAGCGGCGTTTCGCGCAGCGCTTTCAGCCGGGCCACGAACCCGGCCACATCGAAGGTGTCGGGCTGGCCCTTGCGGTGACGCGCGCCTGCAGCGTCGAGCTCGGCCGAGGTCCGGTGGAACCCGTCCATCGGGGCGATCCCCGCACCGATCCCGTATACGGCGGTGATTGCGACGGCCAGATTGTGGGCGAGCGTCGACTTGCCCGCTGCCGGTGGACCGGCAATGCCGAGAATGTACCGACAATCGCCGGACACTCGCGTAGACACCCACCGCGCGAGCTCGGCCACCGGGACTTCGTTACCTGCACGCATACCGGAATCCTTTGCACGTGAATCCAAACGGTGACCTCACCGTAGCAACGACATCGCCTGGTCGGTAATCATCGAACAAGAAGACCTTCCGATCAGCGAGGTGCCGCGCTGTACACATCCGACCGGCAGCCTCACCGCAGCGAATGGCACGCACCAGGAGTTCTCCGAATTGTCGCCTGGGCGTCGACGCCCCTTCGAATCTCTTGGGGGGTGACAGCCGCGATGGTGGCTAGTTCGCTGATCACGAGCCCGGTGAGAGCGGCATAGTCGAGCAATTGCCGGAATCGTACAGTGCGGCCATGACCTCAAGCGACGAACCTGATGCTGGTCCAAGGCGCACATGCTGTCAACGGACATTGGGACTCTCATGCAGCCGGTCGCTCGACGGTGACGCCGGTGCCGCAGACCTGACGGAACTCTCACGTCCTGTTCGTGGATTCGAGTTTCGAGTGCTCACTTATAGTTGGATGCGATCGGCGAGCAGGGCCAGAGGGGAGTCGCGGTGGCTGGTGAACTGCAGGTTCGGGTCGACCAGCTTCGCGTGGCGTCGCGGTTCATCGCAGACAAGGCGCAGACCATCCGAGAGCGACTCGAGCGCCTGGATGAAACGATCGGCAGAGAGTTGTTGGCCGACGGTTGGCAGGGCCGGGCGGCTTCGGCATATGACGAGTCCTGGGTGGAGTGGAAGCGTGGGGCGGATCAGATCGTCGCGGCGTTGGAGACGTCGGCAATGAACCTCGCCGACGCGGCCAACCGCTACGAGCTCCGCGATGGCGCCAATGCCGACGGTCTCACCGGGCTCGGAAATCAGGTGTAGCCGTGGCTGACGACGACTACAGCTACCGTGTGAATCTGACGCAGCTCGATGACGCGATCGCGACCATGGCGAAGTTCGGTGCCGAGGTCGAAGGTTGGCTGTGTGAGGTGGATCAGCACGTCGCCGATCTGCATTTGTCGTGGTCGAGCCAAGCCGCGGAGGCGCAGCGTGTGGCACACGACCGGTGGATGGTCGGCGTCGGTGAGATGCGGGACAACCTCGATGAGCTACGTGAGGTGGCGCGTCGGGCACATACGAATTACATGGGAGCCGCCGAGACCAATTACAGGATGTGGCCGCAGTGACGGCTCCGACCGTCCCGGTCATCGTTCACCGCGCCGGTGAATACTCCTCCGCAGGTGAGGTGTTCGGCCAGATGTCGGCTGACACGGTGACAACCCACGCGGCGCTGATCACCGTGTTGAGCACGTATGCGGGGATGGCTGGTAGCGACAGTGTCGGTGGTCAATGGGCCAGTGCCTACGATGAGGCCGCCCAGCTGGCGATCTCATCGTCATCGAAGCTGGCGACAGCGTGTGGTCAAACCAGGGATTTGATCGTTGTCGGAGCACATAACCACCGGCTCGCGGAGACCGGTTCCGATCCGCGTAACCCTTCCTCGCCTGCACTCCCGCAGCTGTCGATCGCGCCCTGTCTGGCCGAAGACGCGCCGTCGGCGGCTGGCGAGGGGATCCCCGAGCCATTCGGGTGGTCAATCCTGAAGGACCTTGTCGGTTTCGGCTGGCCCAACGGTCACCAAGACCAACTCGACGCCGCGAAAAGCGCATGGCACACCGCCTCGGCCGACTACCGCACCGTGGCTGCTCAGGTACCCCGAGCAGTCGAGCTGCTGACAAACCAGCAGTCGCCGGAGATCGGGATCGCGGTCGGCACCTGCCAGGAACGTCAGGATGATCTCAACGCATTGGCTGATGCGTGCCAAACGCTGGGGGACTCCTGTGGCGAGTACGCCCACCACCTCGACGAGGCCCACCACAAGATCCTCGAGGAGGTCAAAGATTTTCTGATCGAAACCGCGGCCGCTGAGGCCGTCTTCGCGGTGTTGGCGCCGTTCACCGCTACGGTTTCGGAATGGGTGGGCAACACCGCGCTTGCTGGTCGTATTGCGGTGCGAGCTCGTCGCATCGCCACGATCATCGGCGAGCTCGGCACCCGGGTGACCGAGATAGTGACGCGCGCCATCAAGCCGGTCATTGCGGCACTGAAACCGCTCCTGGACAGGGTCGGTAAATGGGTCGACGTCGCCAAGGCGAAGCTGTGGACACGCGAAGCTCGTGGGGCAACCCCTGGAAGGGGAACCGCCGATGAATGGCTCAGCGGCGGGCGGCGTCGGCCGGCGAACATGCTCGATGACCCCGCGCAAACGAAGTGGGCCCAAGATGCCTACGACAACTTTATCCAAGACCCGCGCGACATCTCCGCGATCAGCCGCAACACCGACGATCTCGCTCGCGCCAACGGCGCAACAGGATTCTCCGAGGCCGAGATTGCCGCGATCAAGAAGCATCTGTTCGACACCGAACACCCGATTCTGGACTACGAGACCGGGCAAGTCGTGGTCCGGAAGTTCGATCCCGATCCTGAAATCGCGGACGCGTGGATCCGGCTGCGCTCGGGGAACGCCCTGCCCGAGGATCACGTCTTGCTCGAGCACGAGCTTGCCGAGTTGAATTACCTGCGAGCGAACCCGGGGGTCACGTATCAGGATGCTCACCGTGTGGCGAACGAGTCGTTCAATTGGCAGACCCAGGTTCCGTTGAACAAGCGCGAAGACTTCGAAAGTGGGTGGTGAGCATGGCAGCGATCGTGTACTTCGCCAAAAAGTCCGAGAGCCCGGAAGTCGTTGTATACGAGTTCGGTGACGACCCGGGTACTTTGACGAGGAAACTGGCCATGGACAAGTCTTCTCGGACAGCCCAGCCGGTCGACGGCGAGGTCGACTACACCTTCCTCAAAGCGTCCCGGAAGATCAACTCCGTGTACAGCGAGTCCAACGCATGGCCGGAACGCGGTATGAGTGTGAGCTGACCTGGCCCGCGTTCGAGGGCGCCGCCCCAGGCGGCGAGCTCTACATGCCGTGGCGACAGTCACAGCACACACCCAGTAGGGAGGTGGACTGCTCATGACGAACATGGGGCAATGGGAGCAGCAGCTTCAACAACAGCTCACCGAGATCCGCGGCCACGGCGAGCGATTGACCGAGAAAGCAGCCGAGCTCCGCGGGCACGGCGAAGTCCGCGGAGTCCTCATCGAAGTCGATGCTGGCGGTGAGATCACCAGCTTGCAAATCGCGCCGGCCGCAATGAAATGGGCCAGCAGCCAGCTTGCGAGCGCTGTACGTGATTGCCACAGCAAAGCCCGCTCCGACATCAAATCGAAGATCGAACGACTTCTGAAGAAGGCCGACCCGAGTCTTCTCGACCAAGCGAAGCTGCTCCTGGCTCCGGAGGCAAGGACTAGCGAACAGCGCCGATCGCTGGACGAAGCGGCTGCGCAGGAAGCCGACGACGACTTCTTCGAGCGCCGCAACCTCTACGGAGGCTGGACCAGCTGAAAGCCAGACGCTGCGCTATCGACTGCTACCCCTACCGATACCCGTCGGCGGCCGCGGCCGGGACGCAAGCCGTTAGAAGGTCAGCCCAGCAGGGCGACAGGTGTTTGCCGAGCGACCCTGACCGCAGCCTCGAAGATCATGGCTGCAGACCACGAACTCCGGCCCCGATTCAACAAGTTGGTACCTCGTCGGCGCTCACGTTATTCCCGGGGGCCCGGTTCACGGAATGGGGCAGGTGGTGGGTCCCGCCAGATGTGAGCTGACCCCGCTGGCTCGGTCAGGCGAACCGAATCCCGGGGCCCAGTCATGCGCCCTCGAACGACTCCGTTGTTCAAGTGGCGCAGCCGTTAGCGGGCGATGGCCGATGTGTCGTAGAGGCCGTAGGCGACGAGGACGTCTGGGCAGTCGGGGTATTCGCTGATTTCGAGGCTGAGTGAGATGGGCTGATCGGTGCCGGGTGTATGTACATGGATCGGTGTCGGGCGGGGCAAGTCGTAGGTGACTTGCATGGGGGTGGATTCCCAGACGCGGGGGAATTCGGGGGTGGTCCGCAGTTTCCGGAACAGGGATCTTGCTCGGGGGAGATCGCGGTATCGACCGAGGGTTCCGCGCAGGATGGTGACGGTGTAGCGGGCTTCGTTGTCCCAGTTGTCGATGTGGTCGCGGGCGGCGGGGGAGAACATCCATTGGAAGTAGTTGTTGTCGGCCTCGGCGAGGTCGGGCACCAGGCGGTGGAATATCCGGTTGCCGTGCAGCACGGTTCGGAGGGGGTCGAGGTAGACGGCGAGGACGTCGCGGGTATCGAGGTGGTCGAGGTGGGCTTGGATGCCCAGGACCGTGAGGTGCTGGCGTAGCTGCTCGGTGGGTGGCAGGTCGAGGGAGGGTTGCCACAGTTCGTGCAGGTGTCGTCGCTGTGAGGGGTCGAGGTCGAAGGCGTCGGCCAGTTTGGCGAAGACACGAGGGCCAGGGTAGGTCCGATCCCGGATGAGCTGGTGGAGGTAGGAGCTGCTGAAACCGGCCTGTTGAGCGGCGGACTCACGGGAGAGGTGATGTCGGTGGCGCAGCCATTCCAGCGAGTCGTGGAAGTCGGGCATCCCGTCGAGTCCCGGGGCTTTCTGCATTTCATCTTTCCCGTCTCTGCGGTGGTAGCGCGTGCGCGATTTCCCCGGCGTGCGAACGACGAGGCGCCTGCTCGGCGTCATGGTGGCGGGTGGGGGGATTGCTTGTCATTCGGTACTCCTGTTCGGTGGTGCGGGGATTCGGGGCATGCCGTGTGGGCGAGGTCGGGTTGCTGGTCGGTCAGAGCAGTGCTGGTCCGTGGTTGGGCTCGCGGTAGCACATGCAGAATCGGACGTCGTGGGAGCTCGAGGCGTAGCCGAGGTGGATGCGTTCGGAGTACGGCTCGCCGGTGGTGGGGTCGCGCAGGTGGAGGGGTTCCTCGGGGCGGCGGCCGTAGGCGACGGCGTCGCTGGTGTCCCACGTCTCGCGGAAGGTGGCCGCACCGCGCAGGTCGTGGAAGAGGGCGTGGGCGTGCGGGGTTTCGCGGTGGCGTCCGAGGGCGCCGCGCAGGGTCGCGACCAGGTAGGCGGCGGCGCTGTCCCAGTGCATGACGATGGGTTCGGCGGTGGGCGTGGTGGAGCCGGGGTGAAAGAACCACAAGGCGATGTTGTCGCGGTACTGTTCGATGCCGGGCAGGCCCGCGGTGAACTGCTCGTTGGCGAGGACCACATTCCACAGCGGATCGATGTAGGCGGCGGCGATCTCGCGGCGGTCGAGGTAGGTCAGTGTCGCCCGGTTCTCGGGGGTGTCGGTGCGGGTGCGTAGTTCCTCGATCGGCGGCAGAGCGACCGGGGGCCGGGCGAGGTCGCGGGTGTAGCGTTCCTGCGCGCGATCGAGGTCGTAGGCGGTGACGAGGTGGTTCAGGACCGCTGGCGAGCACGGGGCATCGCTGTTCTCGATCTTCTTGAGCATCTCCTTGCTGATGTGGAGACGGTCGGCGGCGCGCGGGCGCGGAAGCTTGCGGCGCTCGCGGATCCGGCGTGCCCAGCAACCGAGGTCAGGTACCTCCGAACAAGACGAACTGGTGCGGTCCTGCTGGCGGCGTCGTCGTGGATGGTGCGGGTTCGTCGTCCGGGTCATGTAAAGCCACTCCTACTACGGTCTTCCGTACTCCCTTCCACATGGGGTACGTTGAAAGGTTCACTCCCCCGAGTTGATTCGTTCCTACCAGAGGAAGATCATCTCGGCAAATATTATTCTCCGTGAGCTAGCCGATGATTAGCCGAAGGCTTCCGTGTGGCGGCCCGCGGACTGTTCGCTGTGCTCGCCCGCCGAGGGGGACACGCGTTCGGGAAGTTTCCCTGCTGACACTCGCGTTACCCCTTTCACCCGTCGGTGCAGGTCACCATGTGAGGCCGGAGGGGTAATGGTTTTGTTAGCAGAATCCTTACCTCTCGAAGGGGTGGCGCGGCAGTGGTTTTGGGGGCTGTGATGGTGGGGCAACTGCACCTCCTCCGGTAAAGGAATAACTGTGGACCCATACACGATCCTGTCGCTGCTCGACGCGGGCGCGTCGCTGATCTCGAGTGTCCTGTCAGTCGCCTCGCAGGCATTGAACCTGGTCCTGTCGTTCGTCTGATCAGCCATGCCATTCCTCTGAAATGAGGAATACGGCGACGGGTCCCCGGCTGCGGTCGGCGGCCGGGGAATCCGTCGTTTCTCGCGCGTTGTCACGCGCATTTCTGAATCTTTTCCTCTCCTTTTTCATTCGATCGAAAGGGTTATTTGTCGTGCCCGAAAACGGGAATGCATCCCTCGCGTATGGGGGTCGGCTGCTGTGGGGTGGCCGTGTGTTGGCTGTCGGCGCTGTGCCGGTGGTGATGATGCTGGCCGCGCTGGAAGCCAGTGCTATGACGCTGGATCCGATCGCCGACCAGCCCGGAGTCACCGCCCCGGTCCAGCCCGGAACAGCCGCACCCGCTCCGCCCCCGCCACCACCGGTCGCGCCGCCGCCCGAGCCCGCTGTGTATCCGCAACAGGCGCCCGAGGTCCGCAACGGCCCGGCCCCGCGCCCGGCACCTCCACCCGCTCCCGCGCCGCCGGTGCAGGTGATCGAGCTGCACTCACCGGAACCGGTGCCCCCGGTCGCGCCGATCGAGCCCCCGCCGGACACGATCCGGATCGGCCACTGGGAGACTCCGTCGCCGGACTGGCTGCCCCCGGAAATCCGCGACGGCGTCAACACCACCGCCGCGAACGTCGAAGCGCAGGCCGCGACGTTCCTGGACTCCATCGGGATCCCGGCGGGACGCTCTGATCGGGTGGCCGGTGCCACGATCGCCGGGGCGGGGGCCGGTGGTGCGATCGGAGGCGCGCTGGCGGGTGCACCAGCGGCGGCAGCGGGCGCGGTCGCGGGCGGGCTGGCCGGTGGCACGATCGGCGGTATCGCCGGTGCCGCCCTGGGCACCGTGGTGACCGTGCCGGTCATCGGCACGATCACCTCCGGTGTGGCCGGTACCGCGCTGGGCGCGGCAGCGGGCGCTCTCGCGGGCGCGATCGTGGCCGGGGTTCCCGCCGCCGTAGTCGGTGCGCTGGCCGGTGGCACGGTGGGCGCGGGATTCGGTGCCGGGGTGGGGGTGGGCCAGCCGTGACCGGTCTCAGTCTCCTCACCGCTGCCGTCCTGGCGGCCTGCACGAGTGCGTTGTGTACGCCGGGCTCGGTGTCGGCGCAGCCGCCCTCGACCGGGCCGGCCTGTCCCGTGCTGTGGGTCCTCGGGGTGCAAGGCACCGGCGAGTCCTCGCCGGGGGCGTCTGAGACCGCCGACACCGGGATGCTCGGATTCCTGCTCGGCCCCGTGGTGGCCGCTGTCCCGGATCTGGTGCAGCGCACCTACGTTGCCTATCCGGCCGGGTTCGGTGGCGCGGTGGGGACCGGCGGCGGCCCCGACTCCTACGCGGCCTCAGTGGGCGAGGGCCTTTCCGCACTCACGGCCACCGCGGAACGGATCGCCACCGACTGCCCCGGCACCGCCATGGCGGTGGTCGGGTATTCCCAAGGCGCACAGGTGGTGTCGGAGTTCGCGCGAGCTGTCGGCGCGGGGGAGGGGCCGGTCGGACCCGAGCGTGTGGCGGGTATCGCCTTGTACTCCGATCCCGATCGCGCCCCAGGGTCGCCGGTGTTCCCCGGCCGCCCCGGCCAACTCACCCCCGACCCGGCCCCGGGCACCACGGGGGGCGGTGTCGGGGGTGGCGATCAATACCGCGCCCGCTTCCGGCGGCGGGATCGCCACGGGCGAGGGTGTCGGGTACGGGGCGTTGACCGGCCGGGTGGCCGATATCTGTGTGGACGGTGACTTGAGTTGCGCGGCACCTGATCGCGCCGCTCTGTTGCGGGTGGCCGCCCAGGTCGCTGCCCAGGCGGATCTGCGTGATCCGATGGCCGCGCTCGGCTCGATCCAGGCGCTGCTGTCAGGCGTGCTCGGTGACGCCTGGACCACCGTGGTGAACAACGACTTCCGCATCGGGCCCGGCGTCGTCGATTACGTACCCGCGGCGAGCCTGGCCGACCGGCTCACCGACGCCTCCGGCCCCCGCACCCCACGACCCGGTCCGGACGAGACAGCTGCCGCGACGGCGCGGTGGGGACAGATCACCGGGGTGGTGGCCGCAGACCCGGTCGGGCAGTTGCCGAAGCTGGCCGGGCAGTTGTCCGCTGCGTGGGGCCAGCTGGTCGGCGACAACGCCGATCTGACGAATCCGGGCGTGTGGCTTCGCTACGCCGACATCCATGGCCGCCACACCGGATACGCCGCCGCCGGGCAACTCGCCAGCGGCATCGCGTGGATGACAGCACTCGCCCACGACCTCGCCGGGAGTCACCAATGACCACCAGCAGCAACGACTTCTACAACGTCACGACCCTCGACGGTTACCGCCCCGGTGACCCGGTGCGCACACGGCCGGTGTTCGTCGCGCAGCTGAGCGAGGCGCGGGGGGCGTGGCAGGTCGTCTACGCCACGGCCAACGCCCGCTCCGAAACCATCGCGGCCTCGGGGATCGTGCTGGTCCCCGAGACCATCGCGGCCCCGGGCGCGACCGCGATCCTGGTGTACTGCCCGGAGTTTCGCGGCCTGGGCGGTGTCTGCGCGCCGTCGCAACTGCTGGCGATCGGTGCCGAACCCGACACCACCGGTATCGAGGCCGCCCTCGCGCGAGGCTGGGTGGTGGCGATCCCGGACGGGGAGGGCCTGGGCATCACCGGAGGCGGCCCGCACACCTTCCTCGCCGCCCGCGCCGGAGCCCGCAGCGTGCTGGACCTCGCGCGAGCGGTGTATCGGGGCGCGGACCTCGGGGTCGCGGTCGCGCCGGTGGTGGCCTGGGGATACGCCGACGGTGGGCGTGTGGTCGCCGCCGCCGGGGAACTGCAGCCGTGGTATGCGCCGGAGCTGGACCTGCGTGGTATCGCCGCCGGATCCGTGGCCTCCGACCTCGCCGCCCTGGCACCGGCGTTCAACCGCGGCGAGGCCACCGGCCTGGGGCTCGCTGCCCTGGTCGGCCTTTCCCGCGCTTATGAGCACCTGCCGCTGCGTCACGTGCTGTCCGAGGACGGGGCGCGCGCCGTCGATCAGGCCCAGCACCTCAGCGCCGCTGAACTGCTGCAACAGTTCCCGCAGCCGGTGGCGCACTGGTGCCGCCGTCCCGATCCCTGGAACGATCACTGGTGGCGGCGGGTACTGGCGATGGAGACCCTCGCCCACACGCGCCCCGGGATGCCGCTGCACCTCTACCACGGTGGGCTCGACGCCATCGTTCCCGTGTCGGCGGGACGTCGCACCCTCATCGCCTACCGCCAACGCGGCACTCAGGTCAGCTGGCGCGAGTACGAGAACGGCCACCGCGACACAGCGGCCACCGCCACCAGGGATGTCCTCGCCAGACTCAGCGAGGACATCGCAGGCCGGCGGGGCACGCGAGGCGGCCGGCCGATCGGCGGCGAGGGCGAGCACAGCGAGCACGCGAGCCGCCGATGACCGTTTCCCCAAGACGGCCCTGCCCGCACCCGGCCCCACCCGGTGCGGGCAGGGCCGCGTGGCGGCACTCCCGACCGCCCGAATCATGCAGTCTCAGAACAATTCCGAGGTGGCGAGGTGCATGAACGACCGCAAGAAACCCGAACCCGGTGAGACCGACCCGTGGGCCTGGCTCGACCAACCACACACAGGGCCGGACCTGCGCCTGGTCCCCGGTCTCGATTCCGAGACCGGGGCCGAGCCGGGTTCGCGACTCTCGGTGCGGCGGGACCGCTGGCTGGTAGCCGTGGCGCAGACTCCTGACACGCCCGACACGGGCGTAGGGGTGCTGGGGCGCATCAATGCCCGCAAACGGGCGTCGTGGCGCGTGTGGGCCACGCTGGCGGCCAGCGTGGCCGTGCTGATCGGTGTGGTCGCTGTATGGGCCAGTGACACACGCGACGCCGGTGATCGGCTCTCGGCCACGGCGGTCCCGCCGAGCGCAACGTCGGCGGCCGAGGGTGCGTGCACCGGGCTGTCGGGTACGACGGTCACCGACCGTCGCGCCGACACCACCGCGACCGTCGCGGGGGTGATCGCGGCGTTCGAGGCCGCCTACTACATCGATCGCAGCGCCGAGACCGCGATGCGGCTACTCGCACCCGAGTCCGGCATCACCGCCGACGGACTCGCCGCCGGGATCGCCTCGATCCCACTGGGCACGACCCATTGCGTCGCGGTAACCCCTATCTCGGAGTCGACCGCGAACGTGCATGTGGTCGAGCTGCGCCCGGACCGGCAACGGATGGACTACCTCCAGCTCATCAACACCCGCCCCGGCGACAGCGGCCTGTTGATCAGCAACGTCCAGAGGCAGGGATGACCACGACCACCCCACAGCCTCCCGGCTCGCAGGCGCCGTTACTGATCGCCCTCGCGGGCCTCGGCCCGCGCGTCGGCACCACGACCACGGCGGTGGCTCTGGCTTGCGCCTGGCCCGGTCGCGAGGCCGCGCTGGTGGTGGAAGCCGATCCC
Organism: Nocardia sp. CY15; assembly: GCF_009829295.1. Taxonomy (NCBI): domain Bacteria; kingdom Bacillati; phylum Actinomycetota; class Actinomycetes; order Mycobacteriales; family Nocardiaceae; genus Nocardia; species Nocardia sp. CY15. The sequence goes on along the minus strand of NZ_VUOT01000022.1, from coordinate 125,779 downwards.
GCCGGTGGGCAGCTGGCCGAAATAGTCGGGGCCGACCCGCATCTGGGGTTGGCGAGTTTGGCCCGTACCCTCGAACCGGACGCAGAGTTCGAGAAGGACCGGGTGCTCGAGCACCTGCAATTCCTGCCCAACGCCGTGCCGATGCTGGCCGCACCACCGGGCCGCGACCCCGCTCGAACGGCACTGACCACCGCGCTGCTGACCGGCCCGCACCCGGGCTGGCAAGCGCTGGGGGCGACGGTGTTCGCCGATTGCGGTGTCCCCGAACCGGACTCGGGCCTGGACGTGGTACTGGACGCCGCCGACGCCTGCCTGGTCGTCGTACGCCCCGACTACACCGAGCCCGAACGCGCCGCCCACCGCATCCTGCGACTCACCGCGGGCTGCCGCCGCCGTGGGATCGTGCTCATCGAGAAACCTCGCAGCGAGTTCGCCGCCGCCCTCGCCCTGCCGATCCTGGGAACCTTGCCCGCCGCGCCGGTGTCGGCCGAGGCGCTGCTGCACGGGACCCGGCAACCGCGTCGCGGTCCTCGCCTGCTGCCCGCCGCGCGCACCATCGCCACCGCTGTACGCGAACAACTGCGCCCACCACACCTGGCCGCGAACGCCCCACATCGGCGTACTCACCCACCGACCCGCCCCTACGCGGCCCCTGCCCGCCGCCAGGCCCCGCCACCGACCGTCTACCGACTCGACCCGACCTCCACCGCCGTAGGCCCGCGACCGTCCAGCCCGGGGACAGGAGCGGCCCGCACCCCACCCGCCCTTGGTCCCGTGCCTGTGCCGCTGCCCCGCCCCACCACACCCGGTCACGCCGCCCAGCAGACCAGCCCACCCGGGCAGGACCGAGCCACCGACCCCCCTGCCGCGCCACACCGCTCCGCGCCGTCGAACCCGCCCCCGAAGCGGTCCGAGCCCGGACTGGCGATCAAGGTCTTCGGGCCGACCCGGCTGCTGTGGCGGGCACCGGGGCGTGAGGAGGCCGTGGACATCACCTCCCGGTTGCAGCCACGCAGCCGTGCGCTTCTCACCGTGCTCGCCCTGCACCCCGAGGGCATTACCAGGGCAGCGCTGATCGATCTGCTCTGGGATGAGCGTGGCTCGGAACGGGCCGGGCACGCGCTGACCAACACGTTGAGCCGCCTGCGCACCTCCGTCGCCGCCGCCACCGACGACCAGGTCACCGCCTTGCTGAGCGACGACCGCACGCATTGCCGCTTGTCCGAGGACGGGATCACCGTCGACTATCGGGAGTTCACCGCGGCCGTCGTCTCCCGCCGCCGCGCCACCGCAGAGCAGGACCAGGCCGCCGCCTGCCGAACGATCGCGGAGCTGGCGACCACCACCCTGGCCACCGACCTCACCGACGCCGCCTGGGTAGAACCCCTGCGCGAAGCCGCACGCCGCGACACCCGCCACGCGCTGAGCTGGCTGGCCCGCAACGCCGACCTCGACCCCCGCGCCACCCTGGGCCTGCTCGAGACAGCGGTCGACAACGACCCCTACAACGAACCCCTCTGGCACCACATCCTGCGCCTGCACGCCCGACTCGGCGAATACGACGCCCTCACCTCCACCTACTCGCTACTCACCCGCAGACTCGCCGAAATCGGCGAAACCCCGAGCCGCGAAACAAACCGGCTCCTCGAAGACCTCCGCAAAACCACCGAATAGAAGACTGCCATCAAACAAAACCCATCTGCCGCCGCGCGGATGAGACAATCCGCGACACCCTCTCCCGTGTGGCAGCGAAGTGTCGCGGAATGGCGGTCGGTGCCGAATGAAATCCCTTGTATAATTCAATCCAGCGATGCGCGCTGCTCGGGCAATTAATCATTGCGGGCGCGAATACACATACATTCACGCATTTTCGAATGCTGTTCTCGCGGCATCGCGGTTCAATGAGCGGTGCGATTTACTGCTCGCGATCTTGATGTGGTCAATTGGTGGGGCGTTCCGTGGGGTTTTCCGTGGGGTGTCCCGTGGGGCGATCAAGACGCCCCGCCGAGACGCGGCGAAACTGCTGCTCAGGTGGCATATCCCCGGGTGGGGGTCGTCCAGGATTGTCTATATACAAAGCTATATAGACATGCTTCGCCGCCACTCGTCGGCGGCCTCCTCCTGTCCGCTCCGTGCCATAGTCGCTCCCTGTTGTCCGTCTCCATGTCCCCTTATTATCTCCTCCTCTGTCATCTATTTTCTTTTCTTTTGTTGCTTTTATGGGTGGTGTTACGGTCTCGGTCGAGTGGGGCTGTGCGCGTTTCATTCCTTTTTTGCGTTGCCGAATAGATGGGCTCGCGGGGAAATTTCGGAAATTGCCGCATTTTCGGGTTGTGGACTCGTTGTGAGCCGAGCTAGCGTCGAGCCGTTCCTCGGAATTCGCCGGGGGAATCCACAGAAATCCGATTGGTGGCCTCGCCACACGTATGCCACGATCCCGCGTGGTGGTATGTGAATTGGGTTCGATTTTCAGGAGACGGAAATGACTGCACCTCGTCTGGGAAATGGTGAATTGCGGCGCATGGTCGCCGGTGTGCTGGCTGGCGATCCGGGGCGCGAGCATTCTCCCCGGGAGGTCGCGAAAACCCTGGCGCGATCTTCCGGTGCTGTCGGCAACGCGCTCGAGGCCCTGGCCGCCGCCGGTCACGCCGACCGCACCGCCGCCGCACCGCGCCGCTACCGCGCCAACGCCGACACCGCCGCCGCTGCCGCCCCAGCCACCCCAGCCACGCCTGCCCCGGCGGCACCCGCCACGCCTGCCCCGGCGGCACCCGCCGCGCCCGCTGCCCCTGCCGCGCCTGCCGCGAGCGCCCCGAGTAGGCGACCCACCGCGAAACCGACGAGCGGGCCGGTGAAGCGCCCGAACGGGCAGATGTATCACCCGCGCAAACTGGCCGGTAGCGCCGATGTGGATGTGTTGCGCACCATGCGCGCCAACGAGGTGCCCGTGCTGCTGTACGGGCCGCCCGGAACGGGGAAGACCTCGCTGATCGAGGCAGCGTTCGGTGACCTGCTGACCGTGCAAGGGGATGGCGACACCACGGTCGCCGATTTCGTGGGCGAGTACACCCAAGCCCCGGACGGCACCTTCGTGTTCGTGCACGGTCCGCTGGTCCGGGCGATGCGCGAGGGCCGGGTGCTGTTCGTCGACGACGCCACCCTCATCGCCCCGACCGTGCTCTCGTGCGTGTATCCGGCGATGGACGGCCGCCGCGAGATCGCGATCAAAGCCAACGGTGGCGAGGTCATTACCGCCGAGCCGGGGTTCTACATCTGCGCGGGCCACAACCCCGGAGTGCACGGGGCGATCCTGTCGGACGCGCTCGCGAGCCGGTTCGCCTTCCAGGTGCAGGTCTCGAGCGATTACGACCTCGCTACCAGCCTCGGGGTGAATCCGAAAGCCGTTCGGGTGGCTCGGAATCTGTCGGCCCGGCAGGACAAGGGCGAGATCGGGTGGGCACCGCAACTGCGCGAGCTGCTGGCGTTTCAGAAGATCGCCACCGCCACCACCGAACTCACCGCCGCCGCCAACCTCATCGGCACCGCCCCGGAAGAGGACCGCGCCATCGTCGCCGAGGTCGTCAAAACCGTGTTCGGCACCACCCTCCAACCGCTGTCCCTGGGCACCCGCCTCTGACCCTCTGCCGCCTCTGACTGTTCGGAAGGAACACCACCAGCCATGACCGCTCACGTGATCGCCGATCCGGCCACCACACCCGCCGCGCCGCCCGCCACCACCGGCTGGGCTGCCCCTGTCCGCCGCCCTGACCGAGGAGGCACCCCCGATCGCCGACCGCGACGACCTCGTGGTCACGATCGCCCCGGGCGCGGCCCACGGGCACCCGGCGGTGTTCATGCCCCACCGCGCCGCCATCGAACTCGACGGCACCCACCTCAAGGTCGACCCGTCCACCGCGCGCCCGGATCGCCACAGTGACCGTGCTCGCTATCCGGCGGTGTGGGGTGCGTTCGTGCACGAATGCGCCCACGCCCGCCACTCGGTCTGGGAGCCGCCCACACTCGCAAATCCGGCGGTGGTCGAGGCCGCGATGCTGCTGGAAGAATCCCGCATCGAGGCCGCCCAGATCCGCCGCCGCCCCGACGACCGGCACTGGCTACGCGCCTCGGCCACCGAGATCGTCATCGGAGACACCGGCGGCCCCGCCGCTATGGCAGCGGTGCCCGCCACCGAATACTCTGCCGCGCACTCTGCCGCGTTGATCCTGGGGCGCGTGGACGGCGGCATCCTCACCGAAGCCGAGACCGCGCCCGCCGCCACCGCGATCGAATCCGTTGTCGGGGCCGCGAAACTGGCTGACCTGCGCGCGATCTGGTGCCACGCGCACACCCTCGCCGACGAGGACGCCACGGGGATGCTCGAACTGGGTCAGCGTTGGCTCGACCTGGTCGGCCCCGACCCGCACGCCGACCCCGACCCGACCTCGATACTGGCCGCCGGTGTCGGCGAGACGGTTGCCAATGTAGCCAAAGCCGTTGCTGCCGAGCCTGTTCCACTCGATCCCGCCGAGGCCGCCGCCGCTGCCGCTGCTGCCGAACTCGCGGCCGCACTCAAGGCCGAGGCCGCCGCACTCAGGGTGTTCGGCAGTCGCGTCCCGACGTACATCAGCGCCGATGCTCGCGCACCACGCACGCAGGAACGGGCCGCCGCGCGGGTGCTGGCGCGGGCGTTGAGCACCGCCAGCCGCCGCGAGCGCGCCGTGGTCAAAACCGGGTCGGTGTTACCGCCGGGCCGGGTGCGGATGCGCGGGGCGATGGCACGCGAGGCCCAGCGCGCCGCTGGTGCCATCCCGACCGCCGAGATGTTCACCCGCACCACCCGCAAGACCGTGCCGGTGCCCCCGCTGCGCGTCGGGATCGCCTGCGACATCTCTGGATCCATGACCTCCTATGCCGAACCGGTGGCCTCGGCTGCGTGGATCATCGCCCACGCTGCGCATCTGGCGACGATGCCCGCCGACACCGCCACCCTCACCTTCGGTGCCCGGGTGCGCCCTGTCACCTACCCCGGCACCGCACCGGCCAAGGTCACCGAATTCAAGTCCACCGACATCTACGAGGCCATAGATGAGGCCATCGACGCCCTCGACGGCGCGCTCGGGCTGTCTCGCCGCGAGAACACCCGCCTACTGGTCATCATCTCCGACGGCAAATTCAAGGCCGCACCCCGCCCGCGCGCCCAGCAGCGCCTCGACCGGCTGCGCGCCAGCGGGTGCGCGGTGCTGTGGCTGGCACCCGACGCCAGAGGTGTCACACCCCTGGACGGTGCCACCGTCCACACCGTCACCGACCCGGCCACCACCGCCCAGGCCATCGCGCGCGCCGCCACCACCGCCGTACGCAACGCATAACACCCCGCCGGGGCGGGCGGGCACCCCACCCGCCCCGGCACCCGGCACACCCGCCACGAACGACCAGGGAGACGAAAAGCCATGACCGACAACCGCACCGCCGCCGGGAACCCCGCCGACGACCTGCTGAACCGAATTCGAGCGATCGGCGAGGACGAACGCGCCCGCGAACAACGCCTCCAGCAACGCGGCATCTACTCCGAAACCGCCACCGACCGCCACGCCCATCACGAACGGCTCGAACACCTCGCCACCCTCATCGCGGCATTGGACAACCACCTCGCCACCGGCGGCCCGCTGCCCGAGGCATGGACCACCGACAGCGGGCAGCGCCGATAGCCACCGCCACACCAGAGTGAATCGCTCGCACCGGACCACCCGCGAACTCACCCCGATTCACCTCCACCACCGCGCGCCGCGCGGTGGTGGCCTCGTTTCCCGGTCGGCCCGCCCGCACACATCGACTCACCGCGAGAACGTTGAAGAGTCGAATTCCTCTCGCGCTGTTGGAATTACGGCGACGGACGAGAGGAATTCGGGGTGCGGAATTTTCTTTCACGACCCGCTTGACATCGGCACGGGTATCGAGCGTCCATGTAGGGGGAACGACGCCGAACCCCCCGGGGATTTTCCCGATCCGGCGTGGTTTTCCGTCCCGGCCGGGACATGACCGAACACCCACCCGAAACCCCCGAATTCATGGAGGGACCCGTCATGTCCACACGCAAGAAGAAGACCCCCGCCAGCAAGCGCACGACCCCCGCCCCTGCCAGCGACCCGACCCCGGACCCGACCACCGGCCCCGCCCCGGCGGCCCCTGCGGGCGAACAGGGCAGCGAACAGGGTGCGGGTATGCCCGTGCTGCGCACCGACACCGAGAAAGCGTTGTGGGCGGCGCTGGGCAACCATCCCGGATTCACCGCCGATGAGTTGGCGGGTGCGGCCGGTATCGCCGGATCCACCGCACGGCGCATCCTGACGGCCTGGGAAACCGCCAAGGCCGCCCGCTCCCACCGCCACCCCGAATCCCCCCGCGCGGCCAAAACGTGGACCACCGCCGAACAGGCCACCACCGAACCCGCAGAACCCGCCGCGCCCGAAACGGTCGACGCCGAGCCGACCGAACCCGCCGCCGTCGCGGAGACGGAACCGGCTGCGGTGGAGCCGACCGAACCCGCCACCGTTGACGCGACGGAACCGGACCCCAGCGCGCCCGCCGACCCCGGACCGGACACCGGGCAGCCGGACACGGAGCGGCCGGACACGGCCGTAGCCGCCCCCACGGGCGACGAATCCGCCGACCCGGCCCCCGATACCCCGGCCCCGGGCACCGATGCGGCAGCGGCGCAACCCGAGTCGACCGAGCGGCTGGCTCCGGGTGCGTTGCGGGGGCAGGTCGAGGACTTCCTGCGCGATCACCCGGGCGAGGAGTACACCCCGCACCAGATCGGCAAAGCCCTCGACCGGTCCAGCGGTGCGGTGCACAACGCGCTGGTCAAACTCACCACCGGCGGCACCGCCCGCCAAACCTGCGCGGCCCCCAAGAAATTCGCCCTCGCCACCGCCTGACCACTACCGGTGTGCGGCCTCGGGACCTGAGGGGCTCGCCCCCGGGTCCCCGGGCACCGCACCCGTTCGTTCACCTCGTCCGAATCTTCCGAAAGGCTCTACCGGTCATGTACAGCACTTCCACCTCAGCCGTCGTCGCAGCGGCCCTGCATCGCGTGTTCGCCTGCTCCCCGCACGCCGCGGACAGCCTCGAGTTGTGGCTGGCAGTCACCGCCGAGGCCACCCGCCGACTCACCACACCCGCCGAACCCGCCGCGTCGCAGTGGCTTCCGGTGTTCACCGCCTACCGCACACAGCGCACCGACGCCGAATACCACACCGGCACCGCTGCCGTGCGGATCACGACGGGACCGTTGAGCGGCATCACCTACACCGATGCCGACAGCGCGGCCCGCGCGGTCGTCACCGCCTACCCCACCCCGGCCCCCGACATCGACGTCGACGGTGACGAGGACGGGGACGATGTGGTCGAGTCGCTGACTCTGGTTCCGACGTGGCGGCTGCGCGTCACCTACGACCCGGCCCCAAACGCACAGCCCGCCGCGACCCCGATGAACGGCTAGCCAGCCCGCACCCCTGAAACGGCCGGTGGGGCCGAGCAAAAGCTCGGCCCCACCGGCCGTTTCGACGTCTGGCTGGCTGGCGTGCGGGTGTCTATGGCGTGTGGTCGATGGCGTGTTCGTTCCAGCGGAGCGACACGGTGGTGGCGGTGGCGTAGCCGTTAGCGCGGAGCCCGGGGCCGGGCGAAGCGGGGCCACGTCGCGGGCTTGGCGGGCCAGATCGCCCAGCCGGTGCGGTGGGCGGACTGGTGGTGGTCGGTGTAGGTCTGCGCGATTGGCCGATCCGGGGCAGTGTGCTCTTGGCGAGAGCTGGGGTGGAGCTGATGGCGCGGCCGACCGCGGCGAGGGGCAGGCGGTGCTCACTGACGGCGTGGGCCATCCTGCTCGATGGTTCTGCATCTGCGTCTGCACTTGCAACAGAGATGCATTAGGGCATGAGACCTCCCAGGGAATGCATATCGGCCTTCGTGCGACATAAGCTTCGTCAATCTTTTCGGCGAAAGAGGGGAACGATACGTGACGCTACGGAATTTCGGACTGTAAGTCCGGTATCGGGGCCCGGTTCGGACCCCAGGGTAGTAGCCGAATTGTTAGTGGCGATCATGTCGAAAAGATGCATGGGTGGGCGCATACTGGTTTCATCCGTAAATAGGGATCGGGGCTGCGGAACTTCCCGCTGTGCGACGCTCGACTGGATGACGGCAACGCAAGCCGGACAATCTTCTTTCTGGAATCTGGCGCGAATCGGACTGGTATCTGCGTCGGCACGGAGTACGCGCAGATATTCGTGTGAATACGCGCGCCAATGTAGCAGTACCGCGACTTACGGCTGATGGTCCCGGTGACGCTACGACGGTCCAGAACCGTCCTCGTCTGGATATCAGCCCCGCAGAGTTGGCCGAACCTGACGAGCAGGGTGGTCCCGGCCTCGTACTTACCGGGCCGAAGGTTAACAACCCGACAAAGGAGGGATCGACATGGCAAATCCGAATCCGAAACTGGTGAAGTACTTCACTCTCGATGGTGGCAGGAGGCAGGTCTCCGCCCTCGTCGACTCGGGTACTCAGTCCACACTCAAAAGGTTTATTCTCGAGCTTGATGGAAAGCTATACGACGACTGGTTCCAGCTGCCGAGCGCTTCGGCTGTTGATCAGGTTATAGCGAAGACGAAAAAAGATTTGGGCGGAGTCGTGTACGACCTGCCCCTCAATATGGGGAACCAGGGACCCACGTTCAATCCGTTTCTGGTGGCGTACTTCAGTCCCGATGGCAACAGGATGCAGCTCTCCGCCCTCATTGACTTTGTTACCAGGGTCGAACTCGAGATTTTTATTCACGACCTCGATGGAACGGCGTACGACGACTGGTACCAGCTGCCGAGCGCTTCGGATGTCGATCAGGTTATGAAGAAGACGGTAAATGATCTGAGTGGACTTGTATACGATCTGCGTTTCAGGAATTGAACGCCTGGACATTTTGGCGGCGCAGGTCGAGCGTGAGGCGAGTGGCAGTGCACGCCCGATTCAAGCAACCAGGAGGGCCCCAAAGCCATCGCCTCCGCTCGCCTCCGCTTCTCCGGAAACGCCGGTTATTAATCATCGTCCTGAACGTGACACCAGTCCGGTTCCGGTTGGGCGGTTGCCGCTGAGAACGCGTAGCTGCGGCGGGGGGAACGACCGCAGGGCATCAACCGGCATGGCCTGAACCGGCAGTGGCGTCGTCGGACTGCCAAGTTGTGTGCAGAGGGCGTTTATGACGTGTGGTCGATGGCGTGTTCAAGCCAGTCCAGCAGCGCGGTGGTGGTGTAGCCGGTGGCGTGGACCCCGGTGGCGGCGAATCGGGCCGCGTCGCCGCCTTGAAGGGCCAGATCAGCCAACGCGGTGCTGATGGCGGGTGCCGTGGTGGCGGTGTAGGTCTGGGCGAGCGAGCCGAACTGGGTTCCGGTGAACGCGGAAGCGGTGGCTGCGAGGAGGTCGGTGGCGATCGGGGCGAATCCCGTCAGCGCGAGCAGGGCGGCGAGGGGGTCACCGGTGGTGAGTGCCTCGACGGCGTTCCAGGCGATCTCTTGGGCTCGGCCGATGTCGGTGGCGATCCGAGCGATGTCCAGGCCCGCCAGGAGCCCGACGATCTGCGCGGCCACCCCGACCCATCCGGAGGTGTCCAGCGGCGCGGCCAACATCAACGCGCGTGCCACCAGACGCAGGTCGATTCCGGCGACCATGCGAACCAGGGGGGCGAATTGGTTGTTCAGGTCCCCGGCGACCCGGTGCAGGCCGGGGATGTCGCCGGTAGCGACGAGCGCGGGGAGCTGGGCGAGGTCGTTCACGATGGCGGGTACGTTCGCGGCGAACCCGGACAGCCCATCCAGCACGGTGACCACCTGGGCGAGCACCTGGGAGGGATCCAGTCCTCCGGTCGAGGCCGAGGGCATGGCCGGTGCTGTCCCGACCGTCCCAGCCCCAGCGCTGGGCACCGGTGCCGACATCGAGCCCGGGACCGGGGCGGAGGTGGCCGTCACGGTGGTCGAGGGACGATCCGGGGCGGGGTTGGCCTCGGCCGGAGCCGGATTGGGGGTCGAGGTGACGGCGCGGCCGACCGCGGCGAGGGCAGGCGATGCTTGAGGTGAGGTCGAGCAGTAGAGGTCGCCCTCGGCGCAGAGAGTGCGGACACGGTCAGCGAGGTCACCGAAGCCCTGCGGGCGGGGACCTGCGATGCCCTGGCCGGACACCGGGTGCCCGAGCTGGGTGGTGGACGGGTCGCGGCGTGGGTCGGAGACGAGTCCGACCGCGACGACTCGTGAGGCGGGGATGGGGCCTCGGTGGTTGCCGATCGCGGTGGCGAGGTCGCTGGCGATATCGGCGCCTTGGGAGTAGCCGGCGAGTACCACTCGCGTGGTCGAGCACAATGCGGCGAGGGTGGCGGTGAGTGCTTGTGCGCCTTGGCTTTGCGAGGCGGTGTACGGGGCGGCGTCGGCGGTGTAGGCGAGGGTACGCACGTCGATATTGCTGCCGTAGCGAGCGGTCAAGCCCTGCGCGATGGGGGCGAGCATCCCGACCGGGCGGGTGGGGTCGGCGGCCGGTGTGGTCTCCCACGTGCCCGGCACCAGCAGCGCGGTCCAGCGCGGGCAGGACGCGGCGGCCGGGGCCGGTGTCGGGTCTGCGGCGGCGACACCAGCCCCGACGATGGTCGCGGTAGCGACAGCGGCACACAACAGCGCGCGGTCGATGTGGCGGCGGGTGCGGATGATCCGGTGGCGGGTGTGGTGACGACTGCGCATGATGGGTCTCCTGTCGGGTTTGGAGAAAGCGGGGTGTGTCGATGGCCCGCTACGGTGAGTCGCGCGAATCAGGTTGTGCGGGTGAGGCAATGGCGGCGGGCCGGGTAGCCGCGTAGTAGTCATCGCCGGGCCAGCGATAATCCGAGATCTGGACGGGCTCGTTGAATGTTGGCGCGTGCAGCATCTTTCCGGCACCCAGGTAGAGGCCGACGTGGTGCACGTTGTCGTCAGAGGTGCCGTAGAACACGAGATCGCCTGGCGCTAGCTGGTTTTCGGGAATGCGAGGGCCGATGTGGATCTGGTCGTATGTGGTGCGGGGCAAGGTGATTCCGGCGGCCCGGTAGGCGGCTTGGGTCAGCCCGGAACAGTCCCAGCCGCCGTTGACCTCGGGGCCGTTGCCGCCCCACACGTAGGCGACCCCGAGCTGATCACACGCGAAGGAGATCGCCTGCACAGCAGCAGGACTCGCGGCAGCGACGGTGGAGCAGTCACCGCCTCCGGAGGGAGTGGTGGCGCGGTAGCGGGCGGCTTGGTCGAGGACCTGGTCGACGTACCAGTCGGCGTGGTTGTAAGCCCATATGGCCGCGCGCAGGTCGGCGGGTGCGCCGGAGTCGCACAGGTAGAACGCGGCGGCGTGGACGGCGTCACTCGGGTCGTAGCGCGAGGGCGGGCTCGCCCCACCCTCTGGTATCCGGTGCCGGGCCACCACGCCCTCGAAGGTTGGTTCGAGGAATTGCATGAGGCCCCCGGCGCCGGACGAGTTCTCCCCGGACCGCACGCCCGGCAGGGGTGAGCGGCCGTGGTCGGTCTCGACCTTGCCGATCGCGGCGAGCACCGACCAGTCCAGACCAGGACAATCCCCGGCGGCCTGCTGGTAGAGCACCAGCAGCTCGGGCGGGATGTCCTCTCGCGCAGACGGGCTCGGGGCGCTGCCCGCGCCCGCCCAGGGCGCGGGGGCAAGTAGCGGCTGGTCGAAGACGATGACGGTGGTGACCACGGCGGCGATCACGACGACACAGAACACCACCGCCGCGCACCCCGCGCCGAGGGCCTTGACCAGCACCTCCTGCTCACCAGCCCTGGACTGTCGGCGGTCGGGGTGGTGGTGCGGCGAGCATGACCTGTCCGCCGAGGGTGGCCGGGGTCTGCTCGCTATCGGGGCCGGGTGGGGTGCGGCGAGTCCAGACGGGGGCCAGCTCGCGCAGGCGCAGACGGCTCGCGCCGGTGGCATCGAGGGGCAGCCACACCCGGTCGGCAGGGCTGGGATCAGTGAAGGGCGCGAGGAGTTCGGCGGCGGCGGTGGCGACCGGCACCGCGCCGGGGTCGGGCAGCTGCTCCCAGCTCTTGCGCACCGTGTCGCGTGCGTTGGTCTCCCGCGCGGTGGTCGGTACCCAGAACAGGACGGGGGTGATGACGCCGGTGGTGCGGGCCAGCTCGCTGTAGCCGTGCAGCTTCGCCGCGACACGCCTCAGAGCGGTGGTGGCGAGGTCGTATTCGAGGAAGAAATCCAGGACGGTGCCGGAGCTGGTGTGGGTGTAGCGGCCGAAGGCGTCGGGGCGGGCGAGGTCGCCCCACAGCCGCTGGCAGCGGGTCTGGGACCACCACGCCGTCACCCGCCCGTCCGGGTCGTGGTGGGTGGTGAGGGTGGTGAACCATTCGTTGACCCCGAGGGTGTGGGTCAGGTGCAGGCTGTGGGCGACGGCGAGGGCCTGTTGGTGGTTGTATCCGAGTTCGCGCACGCTGGTGCCGGCTTCCGCGGCGAGCACGGTGGCTCCGGCGGGTGCGAGTACCCAGTGGGAGGGGGCGCTGCCTCGGGTGCGCAGGGGCCGGAACCGGTCCAGGACGCGGTAGTGGTGCAGGATCGCCAGGCGGCGGCGGGCGATCTTGGGGGTGGGGAAAGCCAGGTCGGCGATCTGGTTGGTGGTCAGGACGCGATGCTCGTGCAGCATTCGCAGGATCCAGCGATCACGGCCGGTCAGCGGCGGCACCAGCCGGACCTTCCGCGACCCCGAGGGCCGGGATCGGGCGGGGTGTGGCGCGCGTAGATCGGCTTGCCGATAGGGGTGGGCGATCATCAGCGAGGGGAGCCTTTCCAGGAGACGAGGACACGGGCAGCGGCGTCGCAGGGGCGCGCGCCGTCCTCGGCTGTGGGGGTCTAGATCAGCCGGGGGTCGCCGGTGCCGGGTGCCGAGCCGCTGGCGACGGCGGGTTTGCCGCCGGGCGCGGGGTTGTCGGGTGGTGTGGACAGGCGGGCGCGGGCAGCAGCGGCGATCTCGCGGGCGCGTCCCGGGGTCGGCGGAGGCAAGGGTCGGGTGGTGAGGGTGAACGGGCGGGCATTCTGTCCGTCGACCAGTAGCCGCGCGGCGGCGTGGAAGGCGTCCAGATGGGTCAGGTCGTGCTCGGACAGCCAGGGGCCGGTGTGGCGCGCCAGATCACGCGCGTCGTCGGGCGACACCGCGAAGATGATCTTGTTGCGGGCGTTGGCGGAGATGCCGTCGCGCAACTCGCGCGAGAGCTGGCCGAGGTTCTGGTGCGCGAGTAGTAGCGACAGGCGTAATCCGCGGGCTTCGGCGAGCATGTCCTCCACCGGGGTGGACAGGTTCAGGAAGTTCTGGGCCTCGTCCAGCACGAGCGCGGCGTCGGGTCGGTCGGCGGCGGGGACGCGGGCGCGGGCGGTCACGGCCTGCCAGGTGCGCGCCACCAGCAGCGAGCCGACCAGGCGACTGGTCTCCTCCCCGAGTGAGCCTTTCGGCAGCCTCGCAAGGCAGATCCCGCCCTGGTTGAGGATGTCGGCGAACTCGACCGTGGAAGGCCCGCCCGCGATGGCTGCGCGCACGAACGGCCGTAGCAGGAAGGCGCGCAGTTTGTTGAGTAGCGGTCCGATGAGTTGGGCGCGGCCGGTGTCGGTGAGTTGTTCGTAGCTGTCCCAGAATCCGCGCAGGAGCGGGTCGGGTGTGGTGCGGGTGACGCGGTTGCGGAAGGCGGGTTCGGTGAGCAGGCGGGGCAGGTCGGCGAGGGTGGCGGTGCCGGGTTGGGCGCACAGGGTGAGCAGGCTCGCGCGCATGATGTCGTCGGTGCGCGGCCCCCACCATTGGCTGAAGATCCGGTGGAACACCGTGACGAGGTTGTCCACCGCCAAATCCAGACCCGCCCGCCCGGTCCGGCCGATGTCGAGCGGGTTCACGCACGGCGGCGGCGCGGTGGAGTCGGCGTCGAACAACACGACCCGGTCCCCGAAACGCGACGGCAGCCGCGACAGCACGTCGGTGACGAGGTCGCCTTTCGGGTCGATGACGATCACCCCGCGCCCGGCGTCGGCGTCATCGAGGATCATCCGCGCCAGCAGCGTGGACTTGCCGACGCCGGTGGGGCCGAGGATGTGCAAATGGTGGCGGGCGTCGGAGACCTTGACCGCGACCGGGCGGCGGCCACCGGTATCGGAGAGGCCGAGAGGTTTCGTGTGCGGGCCGCCGGTGGGGGATCTGCGGTGCCGGGGTGAGGGCGCGGGCTCCGGCGCGTTGCAGGCCGGGTAGCCCGGCGTCGGTGGGCAAATGGGCGATCGTGGCGAGTTCGGGCACCGACAACACGTCCCCATGCCCGAGTCGCCGCTCGGCCATCAGCAGTGCGAGCCGGAGGCGGCGACGTCGCCGGTAGTAGTTGTGGTCGGTGCAGGCCCCGAACACTGTCGCGAGAGCGTCCGCGCGACCGCGTGCCACCGCCCGCGCCTCGCCACGGCCTCGGTCGTCGGACATCGGGATGGACACCGCGTAGCGCACGACGGTCTCCCAGTGCGGGCCGCGCGCTTTCACTGCTGCCGCTCGCGCGGCGGCGGTGTACTCCATCGCGGTCTGCCGGTCACCCGCCGCCCCGCTTGCCGCACCCGCTGCGCCGCTCGGGCGTGCGGGCCGGGCGAGAGGTCCCGGGGCCAGCAGGTTCAACACGTCACGCGCCACCGCGACCACGAACCCCGTGCTCGCTCCGGCGGCCCCGGCATTGCGGGTGGCGCGGGCGACGCGGCGGCCGGTGACCGGGCGGGCGAGGATCTGCACGCACGCGGCCTGGCCGGGGGCGAGGTCGTCGGCGGCGGTGATCAGATCACGCACCAGATCGCCGCTGTAATCGGTGCGCAGCGGCAGCCCTTCGCGGCGGCCCAACCGCAACTCACCCCCGGCCGCCACTCGCTGGGTGCCGTCCGAGGAGTCCGGCAACGGAGACCGGGCGGGGCGGGTGGTGTCGGTGTGCGCGCCGGGCCAGGCCGAGGCGACCGCGCGTTCGATCAACCCTGGTGGAATGTTGCCGGGGACCCAGAGCCGGATCGCGGCTCCGTCCTCGGGAGTCACGGTGTACTCGAACCCCAGATGCGGTTGCCCCAACAGCAGCCGCGCCCAGGCCGGGCGCAGCTGCCCGATCAGGTGCGACCAGAACGCCAGCGCGCCCTTCGCGTTGACCTCGGGTGGGGTGAGCACGGTGATCTGGCGAGCCTGGGCACTCAGCCGGCGGCCTCGCCGCCGTACCAGTGCCCGCGCCGCGGCGAGCGCACCGGCCACTCCCAGCGCCACCAGGATGGCGGCCGGGGATACCACGCCGTCCGCGATCGTCGCGGTGAGATCACTCAGGGTTGCGCCGGGCGCGAGCAGCGCCCGGCCCAGCCAGCCCTGCTCGGGGCTCGCGGTGGTGTTCACGCGGCCACCTGCCCCGGCACAGTGGCGGCGGTGGTGGGCGTGCCCCAGAACGGGGCGGCACCGTACTGGAGTCGCGCGCGAGCAGCCTGGGGGTCGGCGGACGCCGAGGGGGCGTCGGGTTTGCGCAGGATGACGACGTCCTCGTGCGCGATCAGGTGCATGGGCAGCCCGGCCGCGCGCTGTTTGACGATGAAGTCGCGCTGGAAGAAACTGCTGCGCGCGACGAGGTCCCCGTCAGCGAGCCGCCCCAGCAGCGCGACGCAGCGCTCGACCGGGACCAGCCCGGCCAGGGTGCCGCAGGTGATCAGGTGCGCGGGCAGGTTCACCAGTTCGGCGTGCTGCCGCCACGGCCGCGCGGTGATCACCACATGCCCGCCCGGGGCGAGGTATTCGGCGGCACCGGACAGGATACGGGTGAACCCGCTCAACAGTCGGCCGAGACCGACGTTGGCGAGGTTGCCGCGATCGAGTACCGCACCGTAGCGGTGGTTGTATTTGTGGACGCCTTCCCCGGCTCGGACGCTGACGTGGCCGTGGGTGGAGTCGCCGTAGGGCGGGGAGGTGATCACCAGGTCGACCTGCCCCCGAAACTCCGCTGGGAGCAGGGTGGTGAGTTTGCGGGCGTCACCGGTGTAGACGGCGGCATGAAGGTCGATACCGGCGTCGCGGGCGAGCCCGATGTTGGTGCGTGCCAGCTCGGCCCACCGCGTCTCGTACTCGACACCCACGGCACGGCGGCCGGTGTGGAGGGCTTCGACGAGCGTGGTGCCGATCCCGCACATCGGATCCAGCACGAGGTCCCCGGGGCGGGTGTAGGCGGCGACGGCGTGTTGCACGATCGCGGGGAACATCTTGGCCGGGTGCTTGACGCTGTCGGGGTGATACCGGCCCCGCCGCTGCACCGCAGGCGCGGTCTGGGCGGTGGCCCACACCGACACCGGGACGGCGGCGGGACCGGTCGGGGTCGCGGTGCCGGAGTCGACGGTGCCGGTGCCGGTGGTGTCGGTGGTGGAGTCGAGAGTCATCGAGTGTCCTTCGCGAGATCGGTCGGTCGGTGGTGGTTGCGCGGGCAGGGCGGGAGGAGTCACCGCGGCGAGGCGGACTCGTCGGAGCGGGGCTGGAGGAACGCGAACACGTCGGTGTGCGCGACCACATGCCGCCCGGCGCCCGAGTCGGGCGTGTCGGTGGGCAGGGTGGTGATGGTGTGGCCGGTGACGGGGACGGCGATGATGTGCTGGAGGTAGAGCAGATCGGCGGCCTGGGCGGCGGCCACGACCGCACCGGCCGGATCGATCAGCACACCTTCGTGGCTGTGGCGGCAGCGCCCGAGCACGACCAGTAACCCGGCTGCCGCCAACCGCTCCACCGCGAGCGCGGCGAGGTGTTCGGCGGCGGCTCCCGGGTCGAGGTGATCGGCCAGCAAACTCGCCACGACGAGATCGACCGGCTCATGCGCACCGGTGTGTGGGGCGGGGTGGTCCTCGCTGTGGCGGCCCAGCGCCGCCACCGCCGCCACCGCCGCCACCGCCGTCGCCGTGTCCGGCTCGATCACCCGTAGCTCGCCGCGACTGGCGGGAGCGGGCCAGCCGATCAACAACACCCGGTCCCCGGGAGCGGAGAACTCGCGCA
This sequence comes from Nocardia sp. CY15, assembly GCF_009829295.1. Taxonomy (NCBI): domain Bacteria; kingdom Bacillati; phylum Actinomycetota; class Actinomycetes; order Mycobacteriales; family Nocardiaceae; genus Nocardia; species Nocardia sp. CY15. Next base: position 108,693 of record NZ_VUOT01000022.1, on the reverse strand, counting down.
CCGCGCGGGACAGGATCGGTTCGGGCCAGCGGTCGCCGGGATCGAGGGTCTCGGTTCCGGCGGCCCACAGGGTCGAGGGGACCGCTACCGGAGCCGCCGCGCGGGTGGCGGCGGTGACGGACCGGGATGGACGCTGACGAGATGTCGCGGTCATGGGGTGTGCTCCTGACGGTGGGAGAAAGATGTATCTACTGAAGTAATCCCGCCGAAAACCCCATTTTTGGACACCCGTGACCGATTTCTTCGCGCGAGTTTTTCGCGGCTTCGCAATCAGCTCTCGGCATCACTGACAATCAGCTCTCGGCATCACTGATCCGAAAGCGCGCAGCGCCCTCGTGTCCGGTCGGAAAGAATATTTTTTTCCGTTGCATCCGAAGAGTTGCCGCAGCCGATATCCGACCACCCCCAAAACGCCCCCAAATCACCCCAGTCCATACACAACCCCTGGTAATAGGTGCTGCGTGTGAGGCTGTGACCGGCGTGCAACGGTGTTGTGCCACAGGGTTGCTCACCCGAGGGGGGTGGCTGTGTGTGTGGTCCGGGGGTGTTTTGGGTGTCTTTTGGGTGCTTTTTGGGGGTGGGTGTGCGATGTCCTTGTCGGGGCGGAATTTTCCGCGTTTTCCACCGAGCAGGGAGTAGATGGTGACGGAATCGAACTACGAGAATTCATCACGGCGGGCCGGGGTGGTGCGCTCGCCTTTATCGGTGGCGTCCTCGGCATTCGACCGGATCGCCGCGCAGGAATTGCCTGCCGACCCGAGACCGGTACCGCAACCGGTCCCGTGGAGGCGGGTGCAGTCGTGGAGGGGGTTGCGCGCGCTGCTGTGGCAGCCCGGCGTGACGACCGTTCGAGTCGACCAGATCTGGGTGTGGCTGATTGAGCGGTCCCGCGCGTATCGCGAGGACGCGACCCTGGTGTGCGCGAGCCTGGCGTATCCGATGCTCGCGGGCACGGCCGGATTGTTCGCCGCACCCGCCAGCCCCAAGCGCCATGACATCGAGTCCGAGGTACTGACCGGATTCCTCACCCACCTCGAGTGCGTCGAACTGGATCAGCCGGGCGTGTGGCACCGACTGCGGTGGGCGAGCTACCGCGCCGCGATCAGGGCTGTCCGTCAACAGGACGTGCTCACCGAGGCGGTCGCCGACCACGACGACCTCGATCTGATCGCGAAGTACGGCCGGGTGATGGTGAGCGAGCCGGGGCACCCCGAGACCATTCTCGCCCTGGCCGTCGCCGACGGAGTCCTCACCGCCGGGGCCGCCGAGCTGATCGCCCTCACCCGGTGGGAGCACCGCCCACTGAACGCCCTGGCCGCCGAACGCGGCGACTCGCACTGGGCATTGCGCAAACGACGCCAGCGCGCCGAAGCGCGACTTGTTGCATGGCTGGCCGAGCGCGCCCGCGACACCGCAGCCGCCGCCACCACCGAAACCCGCGTCCTGAACACGCTGCCCACCCACAACCACCCCACCGCCACCGCCGACACGGACTCGACGCACGGGGATCGGCGGGCAGCCACCCACCGCACACGAACACCAAAGCCCCGCCGACGCGAGATCGAGCGGACCTCGCTCACACCGGCCCGCCCCGACACCGACGACCAGGAGGTGCGCTCATGCGCATGAACCGACTCTTCGACTCCGCCACAACACAGCAGCGCCGGGCGCGTGTTGTTCGCGTTCGGCGGTGGGCGACGCTCGCAGCGACCGCCTGCACCGTTGCCGTCGTCCTGGTGGTGGCGGCCGGGTCGGCGGCAGCCTCACCACCCGAGCCGCCGGTGCTGGCGATCGCGTCCTCGCTGGACCAGGTGCTCGACAACCTGCGTAACTGGCTGATCGGCATCCTCGCGGCCCTGGCCACGGTGTGCCTCACCGTCGCCGGAGCCCGCTACCTCATCGGCGCGGGTGACCCGGCCGAGATGGAGAAGGCCAAGAGCGCCTTCCGCGCGGCCTGCCTCGGGTACGCGCTGGCGATGCTGGCACCGGTCATCGTCACCGTCCTCAAATCCATCGTTGGGGCCTGACGGTGAACGCCCCGGTTGCCACCCGCGCCACGCCCGCCTGCGGGCGACGGGCACAGCGAACGGGCCGCGCCGTCGCGGCCACGGTGGTGGTGGTGCTCGCCGCGGTACTGCTCACCCTCACCGGGGTCGTGAGCGCCGCCGCGCAACCACCGACGCCGCCCGTGCCGGTGCCCCCGGCTCCGACGACACCCGCACCCACCACAACACCGGCTCCGACCTCGGCGGTGCCTGGGTCACGCTGGGTCACGCCTCCACCCACCACCACCCCGGCATCGCCCACTCCAGGTGTTCCCGACTCGACGGTCCCCACCCCGGGCACGCCGGGGCCGGGTGAGTGCGGGGTGAGCAACATTTCCGGGTGCGTGGCGAAAGCCATCGACGGGTTCTTCCAGCGGTTGGTCGATTCCGCGCTCAACCCGCTGCTGGACCTGCTGTCACGCACTCTGCTCACCACCCCCGAACCGGGTGAGCTGCCGCAGGTGGGAGCACTGTGGTCGCAGTCGTGGCAGTTGGTCGCGGCGATGTATGTGCTGGTGGTGATGGCGGCCGGGGTGCTGTTGATGGTGCGCGAGACCCTGCAGACGCGGTGGTCGATCCGCGAGCTGGCACCACGGCTGGCGGTGGGGTTCATCGCCGGAGCGATGAGCATGGTCATCGCCACCACCGCGATCGGGTTCGCCAACGCCGTCGCCCAAGCCCTCGCCGGGAACGGTGTCGACTCCGATTCGGCGGCTGCGGCCTTGACCGAGTTGACCGCGACCGGCGGCACCCAGAGCGGGGTCTTCGCGCTGCTGTTGATGGTGGCGCTGATGGTGATGCTGGTCGTGCTGCTGGTCGCCTACGTGGTGCGCGTCGCGGTCACCGTCCTGCTGATCGTGGCCGCCCCTTTGGCGTTGATGTGTCACGGGTTGCCGGGCACCGAGGCGGTGGCGCGGTGGTGGTGGCGCTCGTTCGCGGCGTGCCTGGCGATCCAGGTGGTGCAGTCACTGACGTTGGTGACGGTGCTGCGGGTGTTCCTCACCCCGGGCGGGTGGGAATTCTTCGGCCCCAACGCGAACGGAATCGTGGACCTGATCGTGGCACTCGCGTTGATGGGCGTGCTGATCAAGACCCCGTTCTGGCTGCTGTCGGTCCTGCGGATCGGGCACGGCCGCAGCTTCGTCGGCTCGATCGCGCGCAGCTACGTCGTCTACAAAACCTTCGGCCTCCTCAAAGGTGGCGGGCACACCCCCGGCGGGGCGCGTGCGGGTGCGATAACGCCCCGCCAGCCACGAGCACACGGACGGCGGACCGCGACGACCGGGCCACCCGACCCCTACGCGCGGGTGCGCGCCACCCGCGACGGGCAGTTGATGCTTCCCCTGGAAGGCGTGCGCAGGGTCCGGCGGCCACCGAACCCGGACCACGCCGCGCACTCGGACGCGACGAGCACCGCCTCGGCTCGTGCGGCCGGCGCGCCGCGCGGCAGGCAACTCGCCTTCGACTTCACCCCGCCCGACCCCTACCGGGGGATCCGTCCCGGGCGCGACGGTCAGTACCCGTTGCCGATCCCGGTGACCCGCGTGAAACCCACGCCCTCGCCCGAGCCACACCGCGCATCGACCCGGGCGTCGGTGCCGCGAGCCCGCCGACCCGAACAACTCACCTTCGATTTCGCGCCACCGCCACCACCGGCCGACCCCTACGAGCGGATCCGGCCGAGGCGCAGCGGCCAGTACCCGCTGCCGATCCCGGTGACCCGCGTGAAACCCGCACCGCCGCCGCGCACGCCACCGCAACCACCCCCGCCGCCGCCGGTGCGCTCGGCCGGGCGGCAACTGCATCTGCCGTTACCCGACCTGCCCGTGCGCCGCCGCGCCCCACGTGCTCCCCGAGGAGGAAAGCTTCGATGACCACGACCGTGCGCATCCCCGCCGATGTCGAACGCAGCGACCGGCTAGTCGGCCCGTTCACCGCCCGCCAACTCGCCATCCTCGCCACCACCGCGCTGCTGCTGTACTCGGCATGGATCGCCACCCGGGCCGTCATCGCGCCGCTGGTGTTCCTGGCCGCCGCCACCCCGAACGCGGCCGTGGTCACCGTCGCGATCCTCACCCGCCGCGACGGACTGCCCGCCGACCTGCTGCTGGTGGCCGCGATCCGGCACCGCGCCCGGTCACGTCACCTCGTGGCCGAATCCGAGACAGGTGTACTCGCGGCGCCGAGGTGGGTCACCGACCGCGCCACCCGAGGCCGCCGGCCTCGGCCGCCGGTTCCGGCGGCGTTGTCGGCGCGGGAGTTGCGGTTACCGGAGTCGATCACCCCCAGTGGTGGCGGTGTCGGGGTAATCGACTGCGGGGGAGACGGGCTGGCTGTGGTCGCGGTCGCGGGCACCCTCAACCTCGCCCTGCGCACACCGGCCGAACAGGACAGCCTTGTCGGGCAACTCGCGGGCTGGCTGCACACCCTGCGCCAGCCCGTCCAGATCCTCATCCGTTCGGCCCGCCTGGACCTGTCCGCCCACCTCGCATCCCTGCACACCGCCGCGTTCGACATGTCCCCGGACCTGGCCGCCGCCGCCCACGACCACGCCGCGCACCTCGCTGAGCTGGCGGCCGGGGAACACCTCACCCGCCGCCAGGTCCTGTTGATATGGAGAGAACCGCTCGACAATCCCGCCGCCGCGACCTCACCCGGACGACGGCTGCTCGGACGAGGCCGGGCCCGACGTGGCTTGTCGGCCGCCGCGCGTCGCGGGGCCGAGTCGCGCCTGCTGCGTCGCATGACCGAGGCCGCCGACGTCCTCGCCCCGCTGGGGATCGCGGTCACCGCCCTCGATGACATCCAAGCCGCCGGTGTTTTGAGCGCCTGCTGCAACCCCGAAACACTTGTCTCGGCCACCGCCGATGCCGCACCCCGCGACGCCATCATCACCACCGCCGCATTCGCCGACACCGATCCCGACTCCTTCCCCGAGGACCCGTTCGCGCGCTACGGCGGGGCGGGGTACGCGCCGGAAGCGCTGACGATCGGCACCCGCCACCTCGAAATCGGTGGTGACTGGGCGGCGACTCTCGCGGTCACCGGATACCCGCGAGAAGTGACCGCCGGGTGGCTCGCGCCGCTGCTGACCCATCCCGGTCGCGTCGAGGTCGCCGTGCACATCGACCCCGTCGACCCGGTCACCGCCGCCACCCGCCTACGCCACCAACTCGCCAGGTTGGAATCCTCCCGGATGCACGACGCCACCCGGGGCCGCCTGTCCGACCCGCAGGTCGATGTCGCGGTCGAGGACGCCGCCGAACTGTCGGCGCGGGTGGCGCGTGCGGAGGCCCGGTTTTCCGGGTCGGGGTGTATCTCACCGTGCACGCCGACACCGAAGCCGAGCTGGCCGACGAGGTCGCCGCCGTGCGCGCGCTGGCCGCGAGCCTGCTCGTGGACACCTGCACCCTGTCCTACCGCGCCGCCCAAGCCTGGACCACCACCCTGCCCCTCGGGCTGGATTTGATCCGCGTGCGGCGCACCTTCGACACCACCGCGCTCGCCGCGGCGTTCCCGTTCGACTCCCCCCAACTGCCGGTGCCCGACCCGGCCCAGGCCACGCGCCCGGAGGGTGTGCTCTACGGCCGCGACGCCGCCTCGGGGCTGTTGTTCGTGGACCGATTCGCTCCCGAGGCGCACAACCACAACATGGTCGTCCTCGGGCGTAGCGGGGCGGGCAAGTCGTATCTGGTCAAAACCGAGATCCTGCGCTCGCTGTATCGGGGTATCGAGCAGGTCGTCATCGACCCCGAAGACGAATACCGGCGTCTCGCTACGGCGGTCGGCGGCACCCCTATCCGACTCGGTACCAGCGGGGGACGGCTCAATCCGTTCGACCTGGAGATCCACACCCGCCCTGATGGCCGCCGCACTGCCCCCGCCGACGCCCTCACACGGCGGAAGCTGTTCCTGCACACCCTCGTCGCGGTCCTGCTCGGCGACCAGACCCCTGCCCAACGGGCGGCATTGGACACCGCTCTCGCCGCGACCTATGCCGCTGTCGGAATCACCGAGGACCCCGCCACCTGGACGAGGCCCGCCCCGACCCTGAGCCGATTACGTGACCACCTGGCCGGGCTCGCCTCACCCGCCGCCGAGGAACTGGCCGCCGCTCTGCACCCGTTCGTCGGTGGCGGTGCCTACGCCGAGCTGCTGGACGGGCCGACCACCACCGACCCCGAAGGTGGGCTGGTGGTGTTCTCTCTGAGGGAGCTGCCCGAGGAGCTGAAGACGATCGGGACCCTGCTAGTGCTGGACGCGACCTGGCGGCGGGTATCGAGCCCGGCCGACCGGCGGCCCCGCATGATCACCGTGGACGAGGCGTGGCTGCTCATGCGCCAGCCCGCCGGAGCACAATTCCTGTTCCGAGCCGCGAAAAGCTTCCGCAAACACTGGGCCGGACTCACCGTCGCCACCCAGGACAGCACCGACGTGCTGTCCACCGAGCTGGGGCGCGCGATCGTCTCCAACGCCGCCACCCAGATCCTGCTGCGTCAAGCCCCGCAAGCCATCGACGAGGTTGCCGCCGCGTTCCGGCTCTCCGACGGCGAACAACAGTTCCTGCTCTCCGCCGGGCGCGGCAGCGGCCTGCTCGCTGTCGGGGGGACCGACCGCGCCGTGTTCGGGTCGCTGGCCTCACCCACCGAAAACGCTCTGATCACCACCGACCCCGGAGAACTCGCCACCACCGCCGATACCGGCGACACCGACATCGACATCGACCGGTTGCCGCCGCTGGCTCCCCTCACCGAACCCGGCGACACGGAGACCGGGACCGCAGACCTCGCCGACGCCGACAGCGGGGAAGAGATAGCTCTCGACAGGCGGGCGGCATGAGCCCATGCGCCTCTGGATGCCCACACCCCAGCGCCGTCGCCGATCACGGGCTACACGCACACACCGCCGCCGGGACCGAACCAGGTTGTCGCGCCCACCGCCCCGAATGCGCGTCTACCGCCATTTGCGGGGCGGCCGGATGCCCGGGTGCCCGACCCGGGATCGGCGGCGCTACGGCCCGACGCGAGTCTCGCATCCCGCACGAACCCCCATCTCACCCGCGCCGCCTCCGACCGACTCCAGCACCGCCCGCCCATCTCTCGAGATAGGAACCCGATGCCCGACCACAAACCCACCACCCCCGCCGACAGCACCGCACACCACAACCGGCGCGACGACTGGCTCACCACCGCCGAACTGGCCCACGCATACAAGCTCAACATCGGCACCCTGCGCTACTGGCGGCACATCGGCTACGGCCCCGCCTCCTTCGCTCTCGGCCGCAAAATCGTCTACCGGCGCACCGACGTCGAGGCATGGATCACCGAACAAGAACAACAGACCCGGCGCGGCGGCACCACCACGACCGGCGACTAGTTCGACTCCAGAATGAACGATATGTTTCTAGAAAGAAATGGTAGTGTGTGGACCCGTGGAACAACGCAACGAGCGGGACTGGACCCTCACCGACTTCGAGGACATGACCGTCGACCAGCGCAAGGAGGTGGCTCGGCAGATCTCGGCCGAACGGAAGAACCGCAACATCACCCAGGAAGACCTGGCACGCCTGGCCGGAGTGCCAGCCAAGACCATCAGCAATCTGGAGACCGGCCGGACACCGCAAGCGGCGACGCTGCTCAAACTCACACGAGCGCTCGACAACAACCCGCGCGGCAAGCCCGACGACACCAGCGCGTTACGGATGTTCACCGATGTGACGGCACCGATGTATCTGCAACTGTCCGAGCACGGCCGCGCACAAGCCCTGCGCGACATCGTGCTTCTCCTCGGCGCGGCACTCGACCACGAACGCGGCGGACAACCCTAGAAACAAGTCGGCCCCCGCCGGTTTGCCCCGCTGTTACCAGCAGCGGGCGACGGAGGCCAACACCACTACACCCACTCGAAGGAATAGAGGCATGGTTCAGAGTAGACGTGGCCGCCCGGAACTCGACCCGGGCACTGTCCCCGAACCGAACGTGAAACCACACCCCACCCTGCCTGGCGTCTGGACAGCATCGGGACGGCCCCGCGATTGGAACGGCAACTACAACCGCATCACCCGCTCATCCCCACCGGAGACCGACAGCCGAGGCCGCACCAAACCGGACCGGACCGGCGAACGCGCCCGCCGCGCCTTCCTCGACGCCGCACAAGAGTGGATCGACTCCTCGGTCACCCTGGCCAGCACACTGACCAAACGCTCCACCCTCGCCCAAGCGTGGGCCGCGTACAAGGACGATCTGCGCACGCGCGGACGGCTCGAGGAGACGATCAACAACTACGAACCGATGATGCGTGACACCGTGATCCCGAAGTACGGACGCCGCGAGATCGGCCTGATCAACACCGCCGTCATCGAAGACATGCTCGGCCACGTAGCCCGCGAACGCGGCGGCAGCGCCCCGCGCATCCTGAAAGAGAACATCCTGTCCGGGATGTTCCGATTCTGCATCCGCGTCGGCGCACTCCCACCAGGCAACCCGGTCCGCGAAGCATTGCTGCCGAAACCGGGCAACTTCTCCCGCCGCCGTGGCGGTGCCGCATTCATCGACTCCGAGACCGTCGTGCGCATCCTGATCGACGTCTACACCTCCGACGCACCATGCCCCACCCTCGACAAACGCGAAGGCAAACAGGCGTGGAAACACCGAGTGCCCACCGTCGCGGAGTACTGCGAGTCCTACGATCTCGCCGATTGGGTGCTGTTCGTCGCCGCGACCGGATGGCGTCTCGGCCAGACACTCGGCGTGTGCGAATCCGACATCGACTTCGACACCGGGATCCTCACCCCACGCGGCGCAATCCGCAACCGCGACGGCTCGGCGCAGGTATGGACCGACTACACCACGCACGACGCCGAAGACCTGAACCAGGACAAGTTCATCACCAAATCCGTCCAACTGCCGCAAGTGGTGCTCGACATGCTGGCCGCCCGGATACGCCGATTGAAGAAGGTCCGGTTGGCGCTGCCGCCGCGCCCGGAAGATGCGGACTGGCCCGAAGACCTGTTGTTCTTCGATCTGGACGACGGCGGGCCACGCAACCTCAAAAGCATGAGCCGACGCTGGCGGCGACTGGCCGCCGCGCTCGGGCTCCCCGAAGGGGTCACACCCCACAGCTTACGCAAACACCTCGGCACCGAAGGCATCTCGGCCGGACTCGACGTCACCAAGGTCGCCGACCAGCTCGGCAACACCTCCCGCGTACTGCGCAAATCGTACGTGCGACGACACCAGCCACACGCCGACGTGACCGCACTCATCAGCGACAAGCTCGGCCCCGCACTCAACGAAGTTGCACGCCGCCGCTCCAGCTAGGCTGCGCGATAACAGCGGTAACAGCGGCCAGTTGAACGGTGGCACCGCGGGATGCCGCTCGGGCGTGTATCAGATCGGATACGCCCATGTTGGATCGGGCGCGGCACCGCCGCGATCTTGGTTTACTGATCTTGGAGTTTCGCTCTGGACCGACTCGACATCTGCGCGGCGTTGCCGGAGTTCGGGAGCTCGGTGGCGTCGTGCTCACACAGTGAGGACGAGACCGGATGGGTGATTTCAATATCCAGTTGGACGCTGGCAGCCGCACGGGAACCGTCAGCGGTGTCACGAGGTACCAAATCGGGCAAGCAGAGGCCGATGCATTCGGCATCGGGGATCAGTCCACCCTGCGCAGTCTGATATCACGCTCCATCAACAACAATCCCGTGAACGGTGCCTGGCTTCATGACCCCACCAGCGGGGCGCCGTGTGGGGACATGTTCGGACACTACGGTTGGGACCCGGTTCTGGTGACCCTCCAGCCGATACGGGTGGACTTCACCGGCATCACGCCCAGCGCCAACATCGCTGCCAGCGCTTCCTACCACAACGGCGATGACCATCCGAACAACTGGACCGCCTCGGCAACCGCGACTCAGCAGGAAACTTCCAGCAATTCGTGGTCGAACAGCAATTCGGTCAGTGTGGGGCAGAAGATCTCCTACGACATCGGGATTCCCGGGATCGAAGGGGTAGAGGGTGAGACCTCCTTCTCGTACACGCACACGTGGGGCCAGACCAAGACCGAAACGCACAGCATTACCGTGTCGATGGGCAGTTCTGTCACGGTGTCCGTCCCAGCGCACTCGTGGGAGACCGCGTATGTCTGGGGGCAAGTGGGGCACGCGACGGCTAAGGTGACCTACGAGGCAACTCTGAGTGGCGGGGTCTGCTTCATCACCGACTTCCGCACACCGAACTCCTGGTGGGGCCAAGGCCACCGCGACCACTGGATGGGTATCGGGTTCCTGGACTCCCTCAGCGGTTACAGCACGACCAAGATCATCACCGAGAACGTCGATATCGGTTTCTACACACACCTGGACCTGTACACCGAGCCAGGGCCGTTCAACCCGAATTGGACTCCTCCAGCCAAGCACCTGTCGGCGGTCAAAGCCCCCGAGCCTATGGCCACCGGCGTCGGCTGAGCAGCTCGTGGTGGGCCGCATGGTCGGCCCGGTTGACGACATCACCGCTTTCCCCTCAAGCGTATGGCCTCGGCCATCAGTGTGTCTCGGCGTGCGGCGCAACCGTACGCCGAGACAAACCCCACTTTGAAGGACTTCGTCCACGCGAGCCCGGTGTGATTGCTTTGAACACCGGTCCACCCGTCCGGAGCGGCCCCGCGCTGAACGAGGTTGCACGTCGCCGCCACTCCGGCTAGGGCTGGCCGTACAGAGCAGGTTGAAGGGGTGGCACCGCGCACGCGGTGGCACCCCTTCACTGTGTCCACCCCCACGTATGGAATCCCACACCTCACCGATGACCGACCGCGACACAACGCACCGCCCCCCGGACCTATCCGCCCGTCCGCTCTTTCGCTGGCCCCCGACCGATCGATCGAGACAGACAACCCGTTATCATCAGTACCGCCGAACGTGCACGTCAGCCGAATTCTTGACGATTAGGTGGCAATCGGCCACAGATCTCACGGAACTGTCGGCACAGTGACCAGCGGGGATGGGTTTAGGGTGCACATGGGTAACTCGTCGGGCACGCCCGGAAAGGATGTGGCACCGAACGCGGGACCTGAGCGCGGACCTGCGACGCCTGCTGATATGGCCTGAACACCCGGAGAGGCGGGACAGTGACTCGCACGCTATGCCTGGCGCAGGACGCCGAGGCGGACAAGCTACTGACCGAGGACCACTTCGCCACGCTGCTCGGAATGCTCCTGGACCAGCAGTACCCGATGGAGCACGCCTTCCGCGGCCCGAAGAAGATCGCCGACCGGATGGGCGGCTTCGACATCCAGCGCATCGCCGAGGCCGACCCCCAGGAGTTCGAGGACTTGGCCGCGACCCCGCCCGCGATCCACCGCTACGGCCGGTCGATGGCCCGCCGCGCGCAGGAGCTGGCCCGCTACGTCATCGAGCACTACGACGGCAAGGCCGAGAACATCTGGACCGCGGGCGACCCGGACGGCAAAGAGGTGCTGCGCCGCCTGAAGGACCTTCCCGGCTACGGCGAGCAGAAGGCGAAGATCTTCCTTGCCCTGCTCGGCAAGCAGCGCGGCGTGCGGCCGGAGGGTTGGCGCACGGCCGTCGGCGCGTACGGCGAAGAAGGCTCGCGCCGTTCGGTTGCCGACGTGACCGACGCCGAATCCCTGACACAGGTAAGGGAATTCAAGAAGCAGGCGAAAGCGGCGGCCAAAGCCGAGTAGCCCGGCTACCGTAACTCTCTTGTTGCCTATTTGAAATCTGGGTGCTTTTTTTCCTCGTTTCCCCGGAGTTTGTGCCGGATGCTTTGCCTCGAACAGCTCCACCTGAGATGAGGGATTGCAGGACATGAGGATGAGGAAGTTTGCCGTGGTGGCCGCGCTGGTCACCATCGCGACCGGAGTGGCCGCGGGGACGTCCGGTGCCGCGCCGGAGGAAGGAGGCACCGAAAGCGCAGTCAATTTCACCGCGTATGCCACTGATACCCAGTCGATCATCGAAACCGACTCGGGTTCGCTGGTTGTGGAGGACGGGGTGTTCAAAGTTAAGGCATCCAACGGTACCGTCCTGGCGGGCCATCCGCTGCGGTTTCAGCTCGACGATTTCGAATTCCCCATCGCCGCGCAGATTTCCGGCCGCAGCGCGACGCTGACCCCGCTGTTCGACCGGGAACACGCGGTCTACAAGCCGGTGGCGCTGCCGTACGAGGACAAGGCGCCGTGGAAGACGGAGTACGACCGTGAGGTCGCCGCTTGGACCCGCCTGACCAGCACCATCACCATGGGCGCCGCGATCGGCACCCTGGTCGGCGGCATCGGTGGCGCTGCGGTCGGCTGCGTGCTCGGCGGCATCGCCGGCGCGACCATCGCGGCGGGGACCATCGCGGGCCTGTTCGGTCCGTTCATCCCGGCCGCGGGCGTCGGCTGCCTCGTCGGCATCGCCGGGATCGGCGCGCTGGGCACCGTCGCGGGCCAGATCCTGATCACCGCCCCGGTCGCGATCGGCGCGGCGATCCAGTACTTCACGACGGTCAATCAGCCGTTCAACGCTCCGAAGTAATCCTTCCGCGTGAAAAGACCTCGCCCCGTGGACCTCTCCGGGGAGCGGGGTCTTTTTCGTGTCCTCGCGACCTGGGGAAACAATGTGGGTGTACACACAACGGCGCGTCGGGGGTTGGTGCGTCGCGGAAATCGGTGTTAATTTCAATGACATGTCCGCCAGCCGATGGAACCACCTGCGGGTCACTTACGTGACCGCCGCGCTGGGTCTGCGGCTGCCGTTGACCCGCGAACTGTGTCGCCTCTCTTGCTGCAGCTGAGCTGGCTTTCCTGCTCATTTGCTGCCTCGCCGCCCATGTAGGCACGTCCCGTTCGATTACGGGACTTCAGCAAGGATCTGCACAATGTCCCTTCCCACCCTCGAACGATCCGTCTCCAGGGTTGCGGGCAGCCGTACCCGCGTCCCGCGTCCGGTTGTCGCTCCCGAACTGCGCATCGCCGACAATCCGGCGGCCGCGGTCCTGCGCGCCGCCACCGGCGGTCCTGTCTCCCGCGACAATGCCGCGCGCACAACCGGTTTGAGCATCGCCACCGTCAATCGCCAGGTTTCCGCACTGCTGGCGGCCGGTCTGCTGCGGGAACGCCCCGACCTGACGGCCTCGGGTGCGGTCGGACGTCCCCGCGTCCCGTTCGAAATCAACCACGACGCCTACCTGACCATCGGCGTCCACATCGGCGCCGCGGTCACGAAGATCGTCGCCGCCGATCTGCGCGGCCGCATCCTCGGTGGTCTGGCCATCGCCACCCCGCAGACCGGCCAGGAGTTCGCCACCACCACCGTCGCCCGCAGCGCGAAGGCGTTCCTGCAGCGCTGGCACCGGCGCAAGGCCCTGTGGGCGGGCGTCGCGATCGGCGGCCGGGTCGACCCGCTGACCGGCGTCGTCGACCACCCCAAACTGGAATGGCGTGGCGCCCAGGTCGGTTCGGTCCTCGGTGAGGTGCTGGAGTTGCCCGTTTCGGTGGCGCCGCACGTCGAGGCGATGGCCGGCTCGGAGCTGTTGCTGCCCACCGGCGAACCGAAGGACCAAGCCCGCGTGGAGCGGGGCAGCAGCCTGTACTTCTACGTGCGTGAGACCGCCGGTGTCGCGGTGACGCTGGACGGGCGCGTGCACACGCCGAGCAACGGCCCCGGTTCGATCGCGCATCTGCCCACCGGTTCGAACGTCGAATGCACCTGCGGACGGCGTGGCTGCTTGGAGGTGACCGTCGGCGATCGGTCGCTGCACTCCAGGGCTGTCGGCCTCGGCATCATCCCGGCGTACAACGGCACCGCGGGCTCGACCATCGCCGACCTGTACCGGGCCGCGGAGGCCGGTTCGGAACCCGCGCGCGAGCTGCTCGCCGAGCGGGCCACGATCCTCGGCCACACCGTGGCGATGGTGCGCGACATGCTCAACCCCGACCGGGTGATCCTCGGTGGCCAGGCCTTCACCGGCTACCGCCCCGCGGTCGCCCATGTGGCGCGGGCGTTCAACCAGGGTTCCACCTTGCCGCCCACCGACATCCGGATCAGTGGATTCGGCGGCAAGGTGCAGGAGTACGCCGCTGTGGTGACCTCGCTGAGTGTCCTCTACGCCGATCCGCTGGCCGCGGTCCGGCGAACGGCACTGAGCGACTGAGCGATACGACGAAGGGCGACCGGCCGCCGAGCGGCCGGTCGCCCTTCTCGTGTGCGTGACGCTACCTGTGCGGGTCGCCCGCGGTGGTGAAAAGTCCTTCCAGCGCCGTGATGAAGAACGGGAAGTGGCTCGCGAAGCGCTGGAGGTTGCGGTCGCGTTCGAAGCCGCCGAACCAGTAGAGGCCCGGTTGCGCGTCGGCCGAGGGATCGAGGTCGCGGAAGACGCGGATCCAGTTGTCGGCGCGGGCGCCGAGCACCGTGAACGGCAGGGCGCGGGAGAACACGGTCTCCTGGTCGATCGGCGGGATATGTTCGCGCCGAGTCGTTTCCAGCCCACGTTGCAGGGCGCGGATCTGCCGGGCGAGCTCCAGGCCGCGCGCCGTCCGCATCGGCAGGTACTTCGGCACGAGCAGGGTAGCGACGCCACCGAGCGCGATGGCGACACCGACCAGCGCATGTCCGGACGTGAGCGCGAGCACGACCGTCGCGGCGACACCCGCCACCACCAGCGCACCACCGAGCCACACCGGGAGGCCGGGGCGGCGGCGATCGAGGAAGTTGCCTCGGCCGACGGCGTCGGCGACCAAGGCGGTGCGTACCGGACCGGCGGCCACGCGACCCGGCTTGCGCAACTCGCCTACCGTCACCGCGTCGGCGCCTTCGGGCAGCAGCGCCTGGTAGACCGCCTTCTCATAGTCGCGCAACTGATCATCGGGGGCGTTGACCCGGGTGATCCGCCAGTCGCTGTCGCTGAGCGGGATGATCCGGATGTACCGGCGCACCGCGAGATCCACCACGGTAGCCGCGATGTCGACCGGATCGACGTACCCGTCCAGCAGCAGACCCGCCTCGCCGGGCAGCGTGCCGTCGGGCGAGGTGAACTGCACCCGATCGCCCTCGCGCAGCAAAGGGTCGATCGTTTCCGAACCGCCGCCGATCGCCGCCTCCTCGCGACGGGCGCGCAGCACGAAGGCGACCAGGCCCGCCAGCGCGAGCAGCAGGACGCCGAACGCGACGAGCGCCGGAGTGGTGATCGCGAAGGGGCCCGCGTCGCCGCTGTCGCGCACGTCCGCGTTACTCGGCACGGTGCCGGGTGGCAGTTGCAGTGTCAGGTCGATCGCGTCGCCTTTGCGCAAGTCGGTCTGCTCGAGGAAGAGGACGCCGTCGGCCTCGATCTTGACGTCGGCACACGGGCGGCTGTTGCCGGGCGGGCCGAGTTTGCAGTCGACGATGCCCATTTCGAAGCTCGGGCTGATGAGCGAAGCGCTGATGGACGCGATATCGGTGTTCAGCACACCCAGCCAATGGAACACCTGGGTGCCCGGGGCGTCGCTGACGGTGTTCTGCACGGAGTACTCGAAGGTGGATTCGCCCGGCCGGGCCTCGATTGTGAACTGGTCGTTCGCGACCGTCGCGGTGCCCGCGCCCTCCGTGTTCACCTCGGTGACCCGGAAGAGGCGCTCGGCGTCGTCACCGACCTTCAACCGCAGCGGAAGCGACATCCGGAACGAGCCGTCCGGCGGTACCGAGACCTTTTCGACCACTTCGAGGATGCCCTCGCGGCTCAGCTTCAGATCGGCGGTGATGGTCACGCCCGGCGCGGGCTGGGCGTGGGTGACCGGGACCGTCGCGAACAATCCCGCGATGGCGAGAAGCAGCGCGCCTAGGGCGGCCCCCCGAAAAGTCAGCATGGCTGCCTACTCTAGACAGCTTGCTATCCTGCGTCAGCGGCTGTCGGCGATCATCGAGACGAGGGGGTACGGGGGCGTGACTCAACCACCGTACGGACACGGACCGGTCCCGCACGGGGGGCGTCCGGTTCCTCCGCCGCCCGGCTACGGTGCGCCCTATGGTTCGCGACCGGGGTACGGTCCGCCACCTGGATACGGCCCTCCTCCCGGATACGGTCCGCCGCCGGGATACGCCCCGCCCGCCTACGGTCCGCCGCCGGGTTACGGCCCGCCGGTCCCACCGCCGATGCCCTATGGCCCGCCCGGGCGCCCGCCCTACCCGCCACCGCGCAAAAAGGGTGGCGGCGGATGGGTGGTGCTGCTGGTCGTCGTTGTGTTCCTCGTCGCGGCGGGGCTGGTGCGCAACGCGATCGCGGTGGGACGCGACAGCGACGCGTCCGGCCCGCAACCGAGTTTCACGTTCGACGCCCAGCCGGATGGCTCCGCACCGGCGGCTACCGGAAACAACCCGCTGCTGACCGACCCGAACGCGACGCTGCTTCCCGCGCGGTGCGATTACTCGCCGTGGGGCACCCAGGTGGACGCCGCCCGTAAATTCTTCGAAAGCGCCGCGTCGTGCCTGGAGACGGCGTGGAAACCCGTGCTGCGCAAGGCGAATCTGCCGTTCCAGCCGCCGTCGCTGAACGTCAGCGCGACCACGGCGGGCATCACCACGCCCTGCACCGGCTCGACCAGCAACTTCGCTGCCTTCTACTGCCCGGCGAACAAGACCATCTACATGCCGATCAGCCAGTTGCAGACCGATTATTTCAAGGACAATTGGGTGGTCTACCTGTCGGTCTTCGCGCACGAGTACGGACACCACGTGCAGGCGATTTCCGGCATCCTGCGCAAGGCCAACAGCGAGCGCGCCGACGCGGGGCCGCGCAGCGCCAAGGGGCTGGAGTTGTCGCGTCGAGTCGAGTTGCAGGCCAATTGCTTCGACGGCATGTACCTCTCCTCTTCATCGGAGGGCGGCTCGCTGAGCGACTCGCAGCTGGCCGTGGCACGCAAGGACGCCTACGGGCGCGGCGATCAGGCGGGGGACATGCGCGACCACGGCTCGTCGGAGAACGGTGGGCAGTGGTTCGAGACTGGTTTGGACAATAATCGTGCCGCCCAGTGCAATACGTTCACCGCGTCGGCGAGCTCGGTGAGCTGAGGCGAGGACGCGGCCGCCCGGCAGTCGATCGGTGAAGGGTGCCACCTCTCAGTCCGGGGACTGATCCGTCCGAACCTTCCGCAGCCACGCCGTGACCGTGTCCGGTGTGGGCGGGTCCGCGCCGATCTGGTCGAGCACGCCGTAGCCCAGGCAGGCGGCGCCCATCACGCGCGATGCGACGGCTTCCGCGTCGCCCCAGGGCAGGAAGGGCTTGGCGATCAGCAGTGAGGCGATGCCGTGGGCGACCGACCACAGTTCCAGCACGATGGGCAGCGGATCGCGCGGCGCCATCGTCCCGGCGTCCATGCACTTGCGCACGGTGGCCGCGAAATGCTGGAAAGCCCCGCTGGTGAGCACCTGGTCCACCGCGCCTCCGGTCTCGGCGGGCGCGGTCGCCAGCCGGTACTGCTCGGGATGCTCGAGTGCGAAGCGGACGTAAGCCATGCCTTGGTCGTGCAGCTGCGCGACCGGGGAGGCCGCGGGGTCGGTGGCCGCGCGCATCGCGTCGGCGAGGTCTTCGAAGACCTGGGCGACGACGGCCTCGATGAGCTCGTCCTTGTCAGCGAAATGCCGGTAGATCGACGGCGCGCTCACCCCGACCAGCTTGCTCACCGCGCGGATCGAGACGGCGTCGGCATGCCCGGTACTGGTGAGCAAATCGGCCGTGGCGCGCAGGATCTCCTCGCGCAGCTGGGCTCCGGAACCCCGCGGTGACCGCGGACGCCTGCCACCGATCATGCCCGTCCCGCGGTTTCCAGCGGGCGGGCCGCGGGGTCCTGCTCGTCCTCGGTCAGCCCGATCTTGGCGTGCAGGCGGGCCAGCGGGGCGGGCGCCCACCAGTTGGCCGGACCGAGCAGGCGCATGAGCGCGGGCGCGAGCAGGCCGCGGATGATCGTGGCGTCGGCGAGCACGGTCAGCGTGAGGCCGAGGCCGAGCAGCTGCATGAAGGAGACCTTCGCGGTTACCAAGGCGCCGAGCACGATGGCCATCAACACGGCGGCCGCGGTGAAGATCCGGCCCGTGCGGGCCAGGCCGACCGCCACCGCGCGGGTGTTGTCGTGGGTGGCCAGCCACTCCTCGCGCACCCGCGACAGCAGGAAGACCTCGTAGTCCATGGACAGGCCGAAGGCCAGGCAGAACATCAGGATCGGCATGGTCGGCACCAAGTAGCCCACCGGGGTGAAACCGAGCAGCCCGGACAGGTGGCCGTCCTGGAACACCCACACCATCGCGCCGAAGGCGGCGGCCAGCGACAGTGTGTTCAGCACGAGCGCTTTGATCGGCAGCACGACGCTGCCGGTGAACAGGAACAACACGACGAACGTCGTCAGCGCGATCAGCGCGGCCGCGAGTGGAAGCCGGTCGGCCAGCGCCTTCAGCGAATCCGCGTTGGCCGCCGCGGCGCCGCCGTAGAGGGCCTCGCCCGGCGCCGGGATCGCCCGGATCTCGGCTAGCTGCCGGTCCCCGGCGGGCGAGAAGGGATCGACCTTGGTCGCGACGCTCAGGTAGGTCCCGGTGTCGTTGACCATTCCGGTCGGAGGCGGCGCGATTCGCGCTCCGGTCACGTAGATCCCGGCTGCGGAGAGCACGGCGGGCACGCCTTCGACCTTGGACAGCTCGGCGGCGTACCCGCCGAGCGCCGCGTAGTCGCCGTGGTAGCCGTCCAGCACGATCGTGGTGTTGGCGACCGGGTCGGCTTGGGGGAACTCGGTGCGCAAGGCGTCGCCGACCTGGCGGCTGGCGGCGCTGTCGGGCAGTACCCGGTCGTCGGGATAGCCGAACTTCACCGAGAGGAACGGAGCGCCGAGTGCCAGCAGCAGCGCGATGATCACGATGGCGACCGGCGCGGCGTGCCGCATCACGCCACCGGCCAGCCGATACCAGCCGCTGTCCTCCGGCGCTTGCGGGCCGGGTGCGGGCGCGCCGCGGCGGAACAGGCGCCGCAACGGAGCCCGCAGATCGAGGGAGTTCACCCGGTGTCCGAGCAGGACGAGCGCCGCGGGCAGGACGACGATGGAGGCGGCCGCCGCCGCGGCGACGACCGCGACGCCGGCGTAGGCGAAGCTCTTCAGGAAGTACAGGTCGAACACGCTCAGCACGGCCATCGAGAGTGCGACGGTGAGCGCGGAGAACAGCACGGTGCGTCCCGCGGTCTGCACGGAGCGGATGGTGGCCGCGGCCGGATCCAGCCCGTTGGCGAGTTCCTCCCGGAAGCGGCTGACGATGAACAGGCTGGAGTCGATGGCCAGCGCCAGACCCATCGCCGTCGTCATGTTCAGCGCGTAGATCGAGACGTCGGTGAACAGTGTGAACAGGCGCAGGATCGCCAGGGTCGCCAGGATGGCGAAGACCCCGATGGTCAGCGGGAGGGCGGCGGCGATCAAGCTGCCGAACACCAGGATCAGCACGATCATCGACAGCGGCACCGCGACGCCCTCGGCCAAGGCGAGGTCGCGAGTGGTCTGCTCGGTGACGTCGTGGTAGATCGCGGCGATGCCGCCTTGGCGGACCGTGACGCCGTCGGAGACGCCCGCGAACTGCTCCTCGAGTTCGCCCGCGGTGTGCTGGACTTGCGTCTCGTCGCCGTCGAGGTAGGCGACGACCAGGGCGCTGTTGCCATCGGTGCTGCGCAACGCGTTCGCCAACGGCTGCTGCGCGGTCCAGTAGGACTGGACGCCCTGCACATCCGAGCGCGCCTTCAGCGCGTCCGCCAACCCGGTGCCGACCGCCTTGGTGGCCGGATCGTCCGCGCCCGCGTCCGAGCTGACCAACAGGACGAAGTTGGGGGCCGCGCCGGCGAAGTTGTCCGCGATCAATTGGTTGACGCGGGCGGATTCAGCATTGTCCGAGGTGAACCCGCCGGACTTCAAGTGGGCGGGCGCGGTGGCGCCGAAGATGCCGCACAGCACGGCGATGGCCAGGGCCACCGCCAGTACGGCGCGCGGAGATCGTGTGGTGAATCGGGCAATCCGGGTCAGCATCGCGGCTCCGCTCAAGGGGTTAACGGCGTTAGAGTAACGCTGTTAACCTATTGGTGTCGAGCCCTCGCGACGCGCCGGAGGTCAGCCGCGGAACTTGCGGATCGCCCGCAACCCCCGCCGCCCGGGCACGGGGAGGTCGTCGCGCATCTCCACCCATTCGGCGGTGGTCAACCAGAGCTGCTGGACGCGGGCGTCGGCGGTGTTGTGGAAAATGCGGCGGCCCCGGTCGTCGCGCAGTTCTTGCGCGACCACCGACCAGCGCGGCGCGCGGCCGTGCTCGTCCAGGTAGTCCGCCAGGTACGTCGCGATCGCGGTGCCGATCATGTTCACCGGGCGCAACGACACCCGGTTGCCGTACTGGGCCGCGTAGAAACGCCGTCCGGCGCACAGCGATCGAGGGTTGGCGTTGGAGGCGATCCACCCGGCGCGCTGGGCACGCTCGATCAGCCAGAGGTGTTTGACCGCAGACGGCGCGATATTGCCGACGCGGGTGCGGATCAGCGTCATGATCTGCTCGCTGCACAGCACGTCGCGGCGGGTGGGCCCATAGCCGTGCGCGGTCCAGTGCGCGTCGGCCAGTTTGGCCAGGGCCCGGCCGAAATCATCGATGCTGCGCTGGGCGCGGCGTCCGAGGCGTTCGATGCGCTCGGCCTCGCGGCGCATCTCGTTCTGCGCGGTCAGAGTGCGGATGGCGGCCATGGTGGGCACCTGGCCGCGCTCGAGCAGTTCCAGGATGGCGGCGGCGGTGGCCGGATCGGCTGCCGCGGTGACCGGCAGCGAGTCGCGCTTGATCGCGAACTCCTGCGGGCTGATGGCGCGGCTCAAGAGGGCGACGGCGGAGCGGTCGCCCGCGAAATCGGTGCTGGACAGCCAGGCGGCGGCGATGTCGTCACACGACACGGTGGACGGTCCTCCGGTGGAAGTGGGGGAATTGGCGCTGGTCACCCGTGGGCCGAGCTTTGTTGGTTGTGCCCCGGTCGGGATGAGGGACCGGCCGGGGTCACCAACCTGATGAAGGTTTGGCTACCGAAGTTGCCGACTGCCACGTTAGCCAGACGATTGCATCGGTGTCACCCATGGTGACGGTTTCGTTATATCCAAAAAGTCGAGGTAAACCGGGGTGTGAGTTCATATTTTCCGGCGCATGAGGGGTGTGGCGGCGGCCTGGTCCGGTCTTCGCCCGAGCAGCATGAGTGATAGCTCAAATGTTGCCACCTTGGATGCCATGGCGGGCTTCCGAAGAAGGCGGCGCGCATGTTGTGACTTGGATCACATATTGGCTCATCGGCTCGGCGGCGACCGGCGCACCAGGCGGGAATGTCCTTTGTCGGTGCGCGCCGGTAACCTCTGGCCGTGGCTCTGTACCGAAAGTACCGACCGGCAACGTTCGCTGAGGTGGTGGGTCAGGAGCACGTCACCGACCCGCTGAGTATCGCGCTCGACACGGGGCGGATCAGTCACGCCTATCTGTTCTCCGGTCCGCGCGGCTGCGGCAAGACCTCCTCGGCGCGCATCCTCGCGAGGTCGTTGAACTGCGCGCAAGGGCCCACTTCGACGCCGTGCGGCACCTGCCCGTCCTGCGTGGCCCTCGGCCCCGGTGGGCCGGGCAACCTGGATGTCATCGAACTCGACGCCGCGAGCCACGGCGGCGTCGACGACACCAGGGAACTGCGCGACCGCGCCTTCTACGCACCCGCCGAGTCCAGATACCGGGTGTTCATCGTCGACGAAGCGCACATGGTCACCACCGCCGGGTTCAACGCGCTGCTCAAGATCGTCGAGGAGCCGCCGGCGCATCTGATCTTCATCTTCGCGACCACCGAGCCCGACAAGGTGCTGCCCACCATCCGTTCGCGCACGCATCACTACCCGTTCCGGTTGCTGCCGCCCGCCACGATGCGCGGGCTGCTCGGCCGGATCTGCGAACAGGAGCACGTGCCGGTCGAAGAAGCGGTGTATCCCTTGGTGATTCGCGCGGGCGGCGGTTCGCCGCGCGATAGTCTGAGCGTGCTCGACCAGCTGCTGGCGGGGGCGGGCCCCGAGGGCGTCACGTATACCCGCGCGGTCTCGCTGCTCGGCGTCACCGACGTGGCACTGATCGATGACGCGGTCGAGGCGCTGGCCGCCGACGACGGCGCCGCGTTGTTCGGCACCGTCGACCGGGTGATGGAGGCGGGCCACGACCCGCGCCGTTTCGCGGTCGACCTGCTCGATCGCTTCCGCGACTTGATCCTGTTGCGCGCGGTGCCCGACGCCACCGAGCGCGGGCTGGTCACCGGCCCCGGCGACGTGCTCGACCGGATGCGCGATCAGGCCGCGCGATTGGGCCCGGCCACCCTGACCCGGTATGCAGAGTTGTTGCACGAAGGTCTCGGGGAGATGCGCGGCGCCACAGCGCCGCGGCTGCTGCTCGAAGTCGTCTGCGCGCGCATGTTGCTGCCCTCGGTGTCCGATGCGGAATCGGCCACGCTGCAGCGGTTGGAACGGCTGGAGCGCGGCCTGGCCGGTGGCTCCTTCGCCGCCGCCCCCTCCGCGTCCTCGTCGCCTGCTTCCGCCCAACCCGCGACAGCGGCCGGATCACCGTCCGATCCGCCCCGCCGCCGGGGTGCGGAGGCGCTGGCGGCGATTCGTCGCGAGACCCGTGGAGGTGGCAGTGCGGAGGCGGGTTCGGGAAGAGGCCCCGAAGCCGCTGTTGCCGCGCCTGCCGAAATCGCCGGACCTGTCGCCAGTGCCGAACCAGCGGTAAGTCGACTTCCCGGTGCGGCCGGTTCCGCGGCCACCGGGCCGGGCGGCCCTTCCGGTGGAGATGAGAACGACGCCGGTGCCGGAGACCCACACCGCGCAGCGCGCGCCGATGCCGAATCTTCGGTCGCGTCGCCCGAGAGTGCCGATCGGCCTGCGCCTGCCGGGGAACCGGCTGCCGTCTCCGGCGGTAAGCCGCCGGGCACGGCGGAGGGATCGGCGGCGTCGCGGAGTGATGCGTCCGGTTCCGCAAGGTCCGGATCGACGGATATCGCTGCTGCGCGTGGTGAAGCCCCCGGTTTCTCCTCCGCAGGCGCACAGGCGTTCTCCGGAGACGAGGCGAGTCCCGGCGCCGCCCCGTCGACGGCGGGTCCCGCGAGGTCGGGCGGACCGGTGGCGTCACCCTCCGCCGAACCGGTCGAAGAACGCGGCGAGGTCGCCGATCCTTCCGCCGCCAAGAGTGTGCCCGGCGACCAGGATCGATCCGTGGCGCGCGATCGTCGCGCGCCGGAGACGGGGCCGCAGGAGTCCGGAGCCGATCGATCGTCCTCGGTCGCGCCGAGCGGTGATCTGCTGCGCGAAGTGGAAGCCGCTTGGGTGGACATCCGCGCCAAGGTGCGCGAGTTCGGCGCGGCGGTGCAGGCAATGCTCGCCGGTGCCTCGGTTGCCCGGGTGGAGGGCGAGGTCATCGTCTTCGCGCATCAGCACGCGCCGCTTGCCCAGCGATTGTCCGATCCGCGCAATCTGGAAGCGGTCCGCTCGGCGGTGCGGGCGGTGCTCGGCCGTGACCATGAGGTGCGCTGGGAAGCGGGCGGCGCGGCGCCACGGCCCGCGGCGGCGCCACGGTCCGGCGGTGTGGGGAATCGCACGCGCGGACAGGCGGGCAATCAGCCTGGACGTGAATCCGGCAACGCGGCCGGCCGGGCTTCGGACGCCGCCCCGCCGCGGTTCTCGCGCCCGAGCCAGGCGAAGAACGCGAGCACCGACAAGCCGGGGAACGGGGGCCGTGCGCGCGCGAGCGGCGCCGAGCCGCGCCCGTATCCCGCGGACGACGACATCCCGCCGCCCGACTACCCCGACCTACCGGACGACCCGGGTCCCGCGGATTATCCGCGGTACGACGCCGAGCCGGGCGGAAACAGCAGCGCGGCCAAGAGCTGGGACGGGGATGGTGTGATTCCCGCCCCGACGCCGGAAGAGGAGCAGGAGATGCTGGCCGCCGCGGCCGATCCGGTGGCTCCCGGCGATCGGCGCGACCCGGACGAGGTCGCCCTCGAATTGCTGAAGAGTGAGCTGGGTGCCACACGGCTGGATGGTTGACAACCACCGCTCCTACGACGTTAAGTTAACCGGAGTTCGCACCCCACGGTAGTATGAACGGGTAGCCGTGAGCTTCGGTACACCGACGTTCTATGGTATGCCCAGGCGTACGGACGACCGGAACGTGCGTCCGCTGTTGCTTGCCTGGTTTTGTACAGCGTTAGGAACGGTCGGCCGCAAGGCCGGTCGGCGAGGTCAGCCGCAGCCACGCCGCACCCGCGGTGTCGCCGCACACCAGCGCTCGGACGGACGAGGGTCCGGCCGCCGCACATTGAGGAAGGAACACTCCGATATGACCACAGAGGCCTACATTTACGAGGCCATCCGCACCCCGCGCGGCCGTGGCAAGAAGAACGGCTCGCTGCACTCGGTCAAGCCGATCGACCTGACTGTTGGTCTGATCCAGGAGCTGCGCGGCCGCTTTCCGAACCTCGACGAGGACCGGATCTCCGACCTGATCCTCGGCGTGGTGGCGCCGGTCGGCGACCAGGGCGCCGACATCGCCCGCACCGCGGTCACCGTGGCAGGCCTGCCCGACACCGTCGGCGGATTCCAGCTCAACCGCTTCTGCGCCTCCGGCCTCGAGGCCGTCAACCTGGCCGCCCAGAAGGTCCGCTCCGGCTTCGACGACCTGGTCATCGCCGGTGGCGTCGAGTCCATGTCGCGCGTGCCGATGGGCTCCGACGGCGGCGCCTGGGCGCTGGACCCGGCCACCAACTACGACACCTACTTCGTCCCGCAGGGCGTCTCCGCCGACCTGATCGCCACCATCGAGGGCTTCAGCCGCGACGATGTCGACGCCTACGCGGTGCGCTCGCAGGAGCTGGCCGCCAAGGCCACCACCGGCGGCTACTTCGCCAAGTCGATCGTCCCGGTCAAGGACCAGAACGGCATCGTCGTGCTGGACAAGGACGAGCACATGCGTCCCGGCACCACCGCCGAGGACCTGGCCAAGTTGCAGCCGTCCTTCGCCGTGATCGGTGAGATGGGTGGCTTCGACGCGGTGGCGCTGCAGAAGTTCCACTTCGTCGAGAAGATCAACCACGTGCACCACGGCGGCAACAGCTCCGGCATCGTCGACGGCGCCGCGCTCGTGCTCGTCGGTACGGAAGAGGCGGGCAAGGCCTCCGGCCTGACCCCGCGTGCGCGCGTCGTCGCGACCGCCACCAGCGGCGCCGACTCCACCATCATGCTCACCGGTCCGACGCCGGCCGCCAAGAAGGTGCTGGCCAAGGCGGGTCTGACCCTCGACGACATCGACCTGGTCGAGATCAACGAGGCGTTCGCCTCCGTGGTGCTGAAGTTCCAGAAGGATCTCAACGTCCCGGACGAGAAGCTGAACGTCAACGGCGGTGCGATCGCGATGGGCCACCCGCTGGGTGCTACCGGCGCGATGATCACCGGCACCATGGTCGACGAGCTGGAGCGCCGGGGTGGCCGCTACGCGCTGATCACCCTGTGCATCGGCGGCGGCATGGGCGTGGCCACCATCATCGAGCGGGTCTGACCCCAACCGACAGCTGAAGATTTACGGCGGCGTGAGCGTCAGCCCGGAAGCGGCAGCCTGCGTAACCCACGTAGGGCCGCGAACGCCGCTAATTCACCTAGGAGACATAAAGCTGTGAGCGAAACCAACATGATCGGTTGGGAGCAGGATTCGGACGGCATCGTCGTGCTGACGATGGACGACCCGAACCAGGGCGCCAACACGATGAACGAGCTGTACAAGAAGTCGATGACCGCCACCGTCGACCGGCTCGAGGCGGAAAAGGACAACATCACCGGTGTCGTCCTGACCTCCGCGAAGAAGACCTTCTTCGCCGGCGGCGACCTGAAGAACATGATGAAGGTCGGTCCGGAGGACGCCCAGGCGCTGATGGACGAGCTGGCCGAGATCAAGGGCGCGCTGCGCCGCTTGGAGCAGCTGGGCAAGCCGGTCGTCGCCGCCATCAACGGCGCCGCGCTCGGCGGCGGTCTGGAGATCGCGCTGGCCACCCACCACCGCATCGCGGCGGACGTGCCCGGTTCGCAGATCGGTCTGCCGGAGGCCACCCTCGGCCTGCTGCCCGCGGGCGGCGGCGTCATCCGCACCGTACGCATGCTGGGCCTGCAGAACGCCCTGATGCAGGTGCTGCTGCAGGGCCAGCGCAACAAGCCGGCCAAGGCCAAGGAGATCGGCCTGATCGACGAGCTCGTCGGCTCGGTCGAGGAGCTGGTCCCCGCCGCCAAGGCGTGGATCAAGGCCAACCCCGAGGCCTGTGTGCAGCCGTGGGACAAGAAGGGCTTCAAGATCCCCGGCGGCACCCCGTCCTCGCCGGCCTTCGCGGCGAACCTGCCCGCCTTCCCGGCCAACCTGCGCAAGCAGATCAAGGGCGCGAACATGCCCGCGCCGCGCGCGATCATGTCGGCCGCGGTCGAGGGCTCGCAGGTCGACATCGACAACGCGTCGCTGATCGAGTCCCGCTACTTCGTGCATCTGCTCACCGGGCCGGTCGCGAAGAACATGATCCAGGCGTTCTTCTTCGACCTGCAGACGATCAACAACGGCGGTTCGCGTCCGAAGGACGTGCCGAAGAAGGAGATCAAGAAGGTCGGCGTGCTCGGCGCGGGCATGATGGGCGCGGGCATCGCCTACGTCTCGGCCAAGGCCGGCTACGAGGTCGTGCTCAAGGACGTCTCGATCGAGGCGGCCGAGCGCGGCAAGAACTACTCCGAGAAGATCGAGGCCAAGGCGCTCTCGCGGGGCAAGACCACCGAGGAGAAGTCCAAGGCGCTGCTGGACCGGATCAAGCCGACCGCGGACGCGGCCGACTTCGCCGGCGTCGACTTCGTCATCGAGGCCGTCTTCGAGAACACCGAGCTGAAGCACAAGGTGTTCCAGGAGATCGAGGACGTCGTCACCCCCGACGCGCTGCTCGGCTCGAACACCTCCACCCTGCCGATCACCGGTCTGGCGACCGGCGTGAAGCGCCAGGAGGACTTCATCGGCATCCACTTCTTCTCGCCGGTCGACAAGATGCCGCTGGTGGAGATCATCAGGGGTGAGAAGACCTCGGACGAGGCGCTGGCCCGGGTGTTCGACTACACCCTCGCGATCAAGAAGACCCCGATCGTCGTCAACGACAGCCGCGGCTTCTTCACCTCGCGCGTGATCGGCACCTTCGTGAACGAGGCGATCGCCATGCTGAAGGAGGGCATCGAGCCCGCCACCATCGAGCAGGCCGGTCTGCAGGCGGGCTACCCCGCCGCGCCGCTGCAGCTGTCGGACGAGCTGAACATGAAGCTCATGCAGAAGATCGCGAAGGAGACCCTGGAGGCCGCTCAGGCGGGCGACACCACCCTGGGCGTCAAGCGGCACCCGGCGCAGGACGTCATCGACTACATGGTGTCCGAGGGTCGTCCGGGCCGCTTGGAGAAGGCGGGCTTCTACGAGTACGACGAGAACGGCAAGCGCACCGGTCTGTGGCCGGGCCTGCGTGAGCACTTCAAGACCACGACCGACTTCGGCGTCCCGATCCAGGATCTGATCGACCGCATGCTGTTCGCGGAGGCGATCGAGACCCAGAAGTGCTTCGACGAGGGCGTGCTCACCTCGACCGCCGACGCCAACATCGGCTCCATCTTCGGCATCGGCTTCCCGGCCTGGACCGGTGGTGTGCACCAGTTCATCGTCGGTTACCCCGGTGGCCAGGAGGCCTTCGTGGAACGCGCCGACTACCTCGCCAAGACCTACGGCGATCGCTTCGAGGTCCCGGCCTCGCTGCGCAAGTAGTCTCGCGCCGTACGCATCGGCGAAGCCCGCCACCGCTTTTCGCGGTGGCGGGCTTCCGTCGTTTCCCCGCCCGTTCACCCGCGCGCCCTTTCGGCCGGATATGTTGGCAGCCGTGCCGAGACGTAGTCACCGTGTTCTGATCGCCAGTTGTGCCCTAGCGCTCGCCTCGGCGCCGTCGGCTGCCGCCGATCTCGCGGGCGGCCACTCGGTGCGGTTGCTGGGCGAGCAGGTGATCGCACCGGGCCTGGAATTCGAGGGCACCACCGTCGGTGGGCTCTCCGGGATCGATTACTCGGCACACACCGGTGCATTCGTGCTGATCAGCGACGATCGGTCGAACAAGGACCCCGCCCGGTACTACACCGCGCGTATCGAGGTCGGCGATCGCGGGGTCGGCCCGGTCACGTTCACCGGCACGCGACCGCTGCTGACCGTTACGGGCGCCCACTACCCGCCGATGTCGGTGGACCCGGAAGAGATCCGGGTCGATTCGTGGACCGGCGACTACTACTGGACGCAGGAAGGCGAGCGGGACGGCGCCGTGCTCGCGGACCCGTCGGTGCGGATCGCGCACCCGGACGGCTCGTATGCCGGTGAGCTGCCGATTCCGGAGAACGAACGGATGCGGGCAGGCTCGGGTCCCCGGCAGAACCAGGCGCTGGAGGCGGCGACCTTCCTCGCCGCGGGCACGCTGTTCGTGACCGCCACGGAAGGGCCGCTGTTGCCGGACGGACCGGCGGCTACCACCACGAACGGAGCGCTCGCGCGGATCACCGTCCAGGCTCGATCCGGACCTCTGCTCGCCCAGTACGCGTATCCGATGGAGCCGGCCTTCGCCGGGGCGAGTCCCGAGCCCGCCCGTGGCGGGAACGGGATCGTTTCCCTCCTTGCGGCCGATCCGCTGGATCCGGCGAAAGTCCTTGTGCTGGAACGCTCCTACGCTCCTGACGCAGGAAACAAGGTTCGCCTCTACGAGGCCGATCTGAGTGCCGCGACCAATATTCTCGATGCCCCGATCGGTCCCGCCCGCCCGGTGGCCAAGCGGCTGGTCGTCGACCTCGACCACGTCGGACTCGCCGCCATCGACAATGTGGAGGGCATGACCTGGGGTCCCCGCCTGCCCTCCGGCGAGCGAACCCTCGTTCTGGTCAGCGACGACAATTTCGACAGCCGCCAGGTCACCCAGGTCATCGCCCTCGCCCTCGCCTAGGCCGGGGCTGCTCGAGGCGGCCTGACATGCGGCGGTGACGCTGCGGGCCGGCCGCTACGCGCGCCGATTCCACGATCGAGCGTCGAGCGGCGTGCGAACAGGCGGAGTGGGGGGACACGCGCTGTCCTGTTCGGAAACACCTCCCGCGTGCTCGCGCACCGCGCTACGTTGGAGTATGCGCAGACATATCGGACACCGCGTCCGGGGGTCGGCGCGGAGTTGGTCGCCGATGTCGCCGATTCGAGGTGAGTGCGAGGTGATCACATGAATCCACAGACGCGTTCGGGCCGGGTGGGTCCCGATGCGACTGCGGCCGAAGCGAACACACAGCGGCAGCCGCCTCTCGCGATCGCCGATGAACTGGAGGCGATGGGCCTGTCCGGTGCGGTGGAAATCGGCCGCGGCGGGTTCGGGGTGGTGTATCGCTGCGTTCAGACCGCGTTGGACCGGGTGGTCGCGGTCAAGGTCCTCTCTTCGGAGATCGACGCGGAGAGCCGGGAGCGGTTCCTGCGCGAGGAACAAGCCATGGGCAAGCTGTCCGGCCACCCGAATATCGTCGACATCCTCCAGGTGGACGTCACGCTGACCGGAATGCCGCTGATCGTCATGCCGTACTGCACTCACGGGTCGCTGGAGAAACTGATCCGCGATCAAGGCCCCTTGACCTGGGCCGACTCTCTGCGAGCCGGTGTCAAGCTTGCGGGCGCGATCGAGAGCGCGCACCGCGCCCGAATCCTGCACCGGGACGTGAAACCGGCCAACGTCCTGCTCAGCGGCTACGGCGAGCCGCAGTTGACCGATTTCGGCATCGCCCGCATCCCGGGCGGGTTCCGCACCTCGAGCAGCATGATCACCGGTTCGCCCGCGTTCACCGCGCCGGAGGTCCTCAAGGGCGACGAGCCGACCATCCGCTCCGATGTCTACGGCCTGGGCTCGACGTTGTTCGCCTTGCTCACCGGGCACGCGGCCTTCGAACGGCAGGCGGGTGAGCGGGTGGTCGCGCAGTTTCTGCGCATCACCACGCAGCCGGTGCCCGACCTGCGCGAACAGGACATTCCGCCGGATGTGGCCGACGTCATCGAACAGGCCATGTCCCCGAATCCGCGGGATCGCCCGGCCAGCGCCTACGAGTTCGGCGAGATGCTGCGCGCGGTGCAGCGCAGCCACGACCAGTTGCCGGACGATATGGCGCTGCTGGACACCACGCAAGAGCCCGAACCGACGACCCATACCGCTGTCGGCGGTCCGACCGTGGCGTGGACCGGCTCCCGCCCCGCTGTCACCGCGCGGCGCAGCTGGCCGCTGACGCTGCGGCCGGTCGTCTCGCAGCATTCGGGCGCGACCACGACGCCGCCGACGGCCGTCACCAAATTCCGTCCCCCCACACCGACACGGGAGCCGATACCGCGGCCGCGTCTGCTGGACATCCTGCGCGGAGGCGGGCGGCGCAGGCTGGCGGTGATCCACGCTCCCGCGGGATTCGGCAAGAGCACGCTGGCCGCGCAGTGGCGCGCCGAACTCGCCGAAGGCTCAGCCGCGGTCGCCTGGATCGGCATCGACCGCGACGACGACAACGAGATCTGGCTGCTCGCCCACCTCATCCAGGCGATCCGCCGGGTGCATCCGGACGTCGGCGCCGGTCTGGACCAGGTACTGGAGGAGCGGCCCGCCGACGCCGTCGCGTTCGTCGTCCCCACGCTCATCGACGAGATCCACGCCGCCGGCAAGACGGTCGTGGTGATCGTGGAGGACTGGCATCGGATCACCGACGCGGGCGCGCATCGCGCGATGGAAGCCCTCCTGGACAACGGCTGCCACCACCTGCGTTTCGTCGTGACCAGCCGGGAGCAGTCCGGCCTGCCGACGGGGCGGATGCGGGTGCACGACGAACTCGTCGAGATCGGCTCGGCCGCATTGCGCCTGACCGAGGCGGAGACCCGGCAGATCCTGGTCGACCGCAACGGGTTCGATCTGACCCCGGACCAGGTGACCGAAATCCACACCGCCACCGATGGCTGGCCCGCTGCCATCCAGCTGGTCGGGTTGTCCCTGCGCGGCAACGCCGACCCCGCCCAGCTGATCGCCACACTCTCCGAGGGCAATCACGGCATCCGCGAATACCTCGCCGAGAACGTGCTGGACACCTTGGAACCGAGGATGCTCGAGTTCCTGATGTCGATCGCGGTGACCGAGCGGGTATGCGGTTCGCTCGCCGCGGCGCTGTCCGGGGAGTCGGACGCCGAACAGCTGCTCGAGCAGGCGGAGCAACGCGAGCTGTTCCTGCGGCGCATCGAGCACGACCCGGAGTGGTTCCGGCTGCAGCCGCTGTTCGCCGAGCATCTGCGCACCCGGCTCGACCGCGTCCACCCCGGGAAACTGAAGTCGCTGCACCGCAAGGCTTCGCGCTGGTACGCCGAGCATCAGCTGCTGCGCAAGTCGGTCGATCACGCGCTCGCCGCGACCGACCTGAAGATGGCGTTGGACCTGCTCGAGAGCGGCGGGATGGACCTGATCGACGGTTCCCGGCTGGCCACGCTGCTGGGCAGCGTTTCGAAACTGCCCATGCAACAGGTCGCGTCGCGCTCCAAGCTGTTGATCGCGGTGGCCAGGGCGAACGTCAACTTGCAGCAGTCCGGCGCGGCGCGCAACGCGCTCGGCAGGCTGTCGAACATCCTGGCCCGGGGCTCCACCGGTGACGCCGACGTGCGCCTGCAGCGCTGTCAGGCCGCGGTGCTGGCCGCTTCCGACCAGATCGCGCGCGACCACACCGAGGGCGTCCTGGATCGGGTCGCCGACTGTCTCCAGCATCCGGACGACCTACCCGCATGGACGGTCTCGACCGCGGCGAACCTGACGACGTTCGTGCACCTGTGCGGGTTCGACTTCGAGGGCGCCAGGCAGACACAGGCTTGGGCGCAGGAGTACCACGAACGCTCGAAGGATCCGCTGGGCCTGGTCTTCGGCCGCTGCGGCGAAGGCGCGGCCGCCTACGAGCAACTCGACGTCGCCACCGCCACCCGCTGCTTCCAGCAGGCCTGGGATTCCGCGCACGAGCGCTCGGGTCCGCGCTCGCACGCGGTGCGCGTGACCGCCGCGCTGCTCGGCGAGATGAGCTACCGCCGCGGGGATCTGGAGACCGCCGACCGGCTGCTCGACGAGAGCCACGAACTGGTCACCCGGGTCGGACCGGTGGACTTCCTGATCTCGACCTTCGTCGTCGGCGCCCGGGTCAAAGCGGTCCGCGGCGATCTGTTCACCGCCGCCACGCGGCTGGACGAGGGCGCGCGCATCGCCGCCGACAACAGGCTGCCGCGGCTGGCCGCGCACATCCGGGCGGAACGTCTGCGGCTGGGCATGCCACTGGAGGCCGCGGATCGCCGATACACCGATCCCAGCGAGCACACGCCGCTGCAAGCGGGTCATCGGCTGACCGGCGCCGCCCTGCTCACCGCCGAGGCGGAGGAACTCGCCGCGATCCGCGTGCTGCTCGTCGAACATCGGATGGGTTCCGACGACCGGGCGGTGCGCCGTGCCCGCGCGCTGTACGGCCACACGCTCGAGAAGGACCGCCCGCGCGCGCAATTGGACGCCGCGCTACTACTCGCGGAATGCCTGGCCGCCTCGGGCTGGGTGGGCGAGGCCACCAACCTGCTACTGCCCTCCGTCGCGACCTGCGCCGACCTCGGCTGGACCAGGCCGCTGCTGGACGCGGGCCCCGGCGTGGTCGGCATCCTGCGCGTGCTGCACGCCGACCTGCCCGCGTCGGCGCAGGTCGGTGACATCGAGCTACCCGCCCCGTTTTTGGCCGAACTCCTGAACGAGGCGGGCAGCCAGGCCTACTGAACGAAGCGGGTTACGGCTGCCACCACGGGCGCAGCGGTACGGTCCAGTCGCCATCGGCGGGCAGTTTGACGCCGAGCACCTGGTGCAGCTGAACCACGTTGCGCTGGAAGCCGAGCCGGCAGCCCGCCATGTACAGGCCCCACACCTTCGCGGTGCCCTCGCCGACCTCCGCGACGCAGGCGTCCCAGTCGGCGACCAGATTCTTGCACCATTCGTGCAGCGTGAAGGCGTAGTGCTCGCGCAGGTTCTCCTCGTGCAGCACTTCCAGCCCGATGTTCTGGATCTCGGAGATGATCCGGCCCGAACCGATCAACTCGCCGTCCGGGAACACGTAGCGGTCGATGAAATCACCCGCCTTGGTGGTGCGGGTGTTGTCCGGGCGGGTGATGCAGTGATTGAGGAACAGGCCGCCGTCGCGCAGCTTGCTCTTGATGTAGTCGAAGTAGAACGGGTAGTTGTGCACCCCGATGTGCTCGGTGAGCCCGATCGAGGACACCGCGTCGAATTCGCCCTCCGGCACGTCGCGGTAGTCGGAATGACGCACTTCCGCCAGGTCGCTCAGGCCTTCCTCGGCGATCTTCTTCTGCGCCCAGTCCGCCTGCTCGGCCGAGAGCGTCGCACCGATCACCTTGACGCCGCGCTTGGCGGCATAGCGCACCATGCCGCCCCACCCGCAGCCGATGTCGAGCAGTCGGTCGCCCTCCTTCAACCGCAGCTTCTCGAACACCAGGCGGTATTTGTTCTCCTGCGCTTGCTCCAGCGTCCAGTTCTCCTCGCCGTAGACCGCGCAGGTGTAGGTCATCGACGGGCCGAGTACGTACTCGTAGAAGGTGTTCGAGACGTCGTAGTGATGATGGATGGCTTCGGCGTCGCGGGTCTTGGAGTGGCGCAGGCCTTCGAAGGCGATGCGGCGCCAGCGCGGCAGGGTCTCCTGGGGCGGCGGGGCGACCGGCTTGAGCCGCTCCCAGCCGAGGGAGCGCGCGATGGTCACCAGAGCCAGCGCGGAAGGCCGCCGGAACTTCAGCCCGTCCAGCGCCTTCAGGATCTCGTACGGATCACCGGGGTGCACGCCGGTGATGGTCATGTCGCCGGCGATGTAGGCGCGGGCCATGCCCAGGTCGCCGGGAGCCGTCGCCAGATAGTTGATGCCGCGCGGGGTCCGGATCTCCAGTGTGTACTGCGAGTCCTCCGGGCCGGTCGCGCTGCCGTCGTAGGCCGTCAGCCGGATCGGCACCGGGCCCTCGACGAGGGTCTCGAAGATCTCGGCAATGCTGAGCTTGGTCCCGAGATCGGCGAAGACATCGGAACGGTCCTTGAAAGTCGTCATTTGCGTTGCACCGCCTTCGAATACAAATCCAGCAGGCGCTGGTCCGGGTCATAGCGTTTCTTGAGTTCGGTGTAGGTGGTTCCGCCGTAGAGCGCCGCGAACTCATCCTTGCCGTAGAAGGAATCCGAGTACAGCGACTTATGACCGTCGAACTCGGTCACCGTGCGTTCGATGGCGCGGTTGGCCGCGCCTTCTTGCTGCCCGGGGACGGTGGGCACGGCCGACCAGAATCCGACATTCACGTAGGTCCGGTCCGGCTCCAAGGGATATAGCGGCCAGGTCCGTTCGCCCGGCAGATTCGTGGCGCCGGTCTCGCGCAAACGCAGCGGGCACAGCCAGATCGGCTCGATCGGGACCTCGCGCAGGAACCATTCCACGAAGTCGGCGGTGCGTTCCACCGGCACTTCGACGTCCTGCACCACCCGTTCGCGCGGAGGGTTGCCCTTGCGGGCTTCCAGCCTGTCACCGATGTGGTACTTGTGGTCCAGCGCCACGAGCTTCCAGTAGAAGCTGCTGCGCCGGTAGCGTTTCGGCCAGAACCGGCGGATCTTGGGGTTCTGCGCGCCGAAGGCGCGCGAGCACCAGAACCAGTCGGTGTCCCAGCGCCACAGGTAGTCGTGGATGGTCAGGCGGTCGCGTTTGGGCGTGTCGCCGTCGTGCTGGATGGACCGGTAGTAGATGTCCATCCCGGTGTAGTCGCCGACCGGGCCCGGCTCGTCGGTCCCGCGGCCCAGTGTCAGGTAGCTCTCCTCGGCGGAGAACACGACGCCGTCGAGGTAGTCGACTCGCTCGCCCTCGTAGGTCCGGTCCGCGACGATCGTCGCGAGGGTGGCCTCCAGTGCGCGCAGATCACGAAAACGCACGTGCCGCAGCGCGACGTACGGCTGCACCCGTTCCAGTTCGATCTTCAGCCGGACCGTGTAGCCCAGCGTGCCGTAGGAGTTCGGGAAGCCGCGGAACAGATCGGCGTGCTCGTTGTCCGGCGTCGCGGTGAGGATCTCGCCCGCGCCGGTGAGCACGTCCATCTCCAGCACCGACTCGTGGGGTAGACCGCTGCGGAAGGAGGTCGACTCGATGCCGAGGCCGGTGACCGCGCCGCCCAGCGTGATCGTCTTGAGCTGTGGAACGACCAGCGGCACGAGCCCGTACGGGAGGGTGGCGGCGACCAGCTCCTCGTAGGTGGTCACGCCGGCGACGTCGGCGGTCTCGGCGACCGGGTCCACCGCGATGACCCGGGTCAGCCCGGAGACATCGAGACCGGGCGCGGGGTTCGCGGCCCTGGCGCGGAAGAGGTTCGAGGTCTTCTTCGCCAACCGGACGTTGGCGTGCTCGGGTATCGCGCGGTAACTCGCCAATAGGCGGTCGACGCCCGCTCGATGCGCGGCAAATCCTGATTCGCGTGCGGCCGGTGCGTGTCCGGCCTTCCCCAACAGACTCACTGCCACCCCTCGACGCTAGTACGGACGATACGGCGAGGCCACCGCGCGGCCACGGTCGTGGAGAAATGTCACGCATATGTTGCGAAAGGGAATACCGAATTGTCCGAAGAAGTTCGCCACACGGTCTGCCCTCGGCGTTTTCCCCCGACCCGGACAGGGCAGGATGGGTCTGTCGAGACACCGCATCCGGACAAGGAGCTCATTGTGGGACAGGTCAGCGCCAGTAGTTCGATCGACGTGGCAGCGGATCCGCAGCGCGCGCTGGAGGCCATCGCAGACTACGACACGGTGCGTCCGCGCATTCTCTCGTCGCACTACCGCGACTACAAGGTGGTTGAAGGCGGCAAGGGCGCGGGAACCGTCGCGGAATGGACTTTGCAGGCCACCGAGAAGCGCTCGCGTAACGTGCACGCGGTCGTCTCGGTATCGGATTCCATTGTCACCGAGCGTGACTCGAATTCGACCTTGGTGAACACCTGGACCGTCACCCCGGAGGGCGCGGGCGCGCGGGTTACGCTGCGGACCACCTGGAAGGGTGCGGGCGGCGTCAAGGGCATTTTCGAGGGCATCTTCGCGCCGCTGGGCCTGAAGAAGATCCAGGCCGAGGTACTCGCGAACTTGCAGCGCGAACTGGCCTGATCACGCGGCGGCGATATCGAAGAGATTGCCTTCCGGGTCGGCCAGTGTCGTCCACTTCGTGCCCCACTCGTCGAAGTCGCCGATGTGCTTCGCGCCGAGGTCGATCGCGCGGCGCACCTGCTCGTCTCCGTCGGGAGCGTGCAGATCCAGGTGGATCACGTTCTTGCCCGGGTTCTTGTCGGGCACCCGGATGAACATCAGCACCGGGGTGGCGCCCGCGGTCCGGCCGACGGTGGCGAACTCCCGGCTGGCGTCAGGGTCGACGGGAGCCTCGAGTAGTCGTGCCCAGAATTCGGCAAGGGCGCCCGCATCGTCGCAGTCGACGGTGACGTGGGCGATCGAGAGCGTCATGGATATCTCCTTGTTCACGGTTGGGCGATGGGCCAGCACAGTTCGGTTCGGTAGGCGGCGGGATCGTCGGACACGTCCGGGCCGAGCAGGTACAGCTCGCGGATCGGTTCGGGCAACGCCACATCGTGTTCGGCGACATGACTGCCCAGTGCGCCGTAGGTGCGGTCCAACTCGTCGAACGAACCCTCGTGCACGGTGACGGCGAACCGGCGCTCGGGCAGTTCGACGGCGCAAACCCCTGAGGGCAGGACGATGCCTGCGTCGGCGACCGGAACGAACGCGACGACCTCGCCCTCGTCCTCTTCGAAGAAGCCGGTGCCGTAGGTCGCCCCGCCGACACCGGCGGGCGCGATCCCGGCGGTGGCCAGCGCCTCGTACAAGGTTCGGAATGCCACTTCGCACCATGCGCCGATGTGTTCCCGGGCCACCACCGCGCGCAGGGCCGCAGCCGGGAACGCCGGAATTACGCGATATTCCACGGCGATCGGGGCCGAGGGGGTCAGCAGCGAACGCAGCGATGCCACGACCGCGCGGGTACGCATCAGCTCCGCCTCCATGCGCTCCAGATGCTTACGCAGCGCGGTGTCGCGGGCGTCCTCGTCCGGCGCGGCGAGCACGGCGCGAATCTCCGGTACCGGCATGTCCAGTTCGCGCAATCGCCGGATCAGCTGTGCCTGCGCCACCTGCGCCGTCGAGTACCGCCGATAGCCCGACCTCGCGTCGACGCCGACCGGAGCGAGCAGGTCGATCTCGTGGTAGTAGCGCAACGTCTTCACGCTGAGGTGGCTCAGCCTGGAGAACTCCCCGATGGGGACGGTTGCCGTCATGGCACCAGCCAACACCCTCCAGCGGCGGGAGGGTCAACGGCGCCCGGTGTTCAGGCGAGCGCGAAGGTCAGCAGGAGCGTGGTCTGCAACGCGCCGCGCCACCAGGAGTAGCCGAACCACACACCCGGGGTGACTTCCCGGATCTCGTCGTAGACCTGCGGCGACGGGGAGGGGGTGTAGTTCAGCGCCCAGGTCGGCTGCCCGTCGGTGAGAGCGGGGGCCACGTAGACGTCGGCGCGCCAGCCCTCGATGCCCGCGCCGGTGAGGCGGTTCATCAGGTAGCCGCCGTCCGGGCCGGTGTAGAAGGTCTTGCCGATCCACAACGGGGGTGCGATGGCCTGCATGACCGGAGGGCGGGTCACCCAGCCCGACTTCACACCGGTCGGAACCGCGCCCAGCGGCGCGGCGCGGAAGATGGCGTCCTGCTGCTGCGCCGAGCACCGCGAGCGCAGTGAATCGAGAGTCGCGGCCTTGTCGTCCGGGTAGAGGACGCAGCCGTTCCCGTAGTCGGCGACGGCGGGGGTGGTCTCGGCCTCGATGGCCTCTTGCCCGTCGATCACCTCTGTCGACTCGACGATCTCTGTCGACTCGACGATCTCTGTCGACTCGACGATCCCTGTCGACTCGACGATCCCTGTCGACTCGACGATCCCTGTCGACTCGACGATCCCTGTCGACTCGACGATCTCAGCCTCGACGATCCCCGTGTCGGCGGTGGCTGCCGGCCCGGCGGCGCCGAGAAAGACACTGGGAACACCAAGCGTGAGCACCAGGGCGCTCAGCAAACGTGCACGGGCTGCGATCATCTTCGTCTCCAGATTTGGCACACCGGTCTCGATCCGGTGTCGATGGTAGGGCGCTGTGGGTCGATCTCCACCGGAACTACCCAACCTGTTATCGACCATGCGCCACGCACATCAGGACTGTCGGGCCGCGCCGGGGGCGCGGTGCGGCAGGACTAGGCTGGCCGATGACACCTTCTCCAGAGAGGACCCTCCCGTGCAGCCAGGTGGTCAGTTCGACATGCAACAGTTGCTCGCTCAGGCGCAGCAGATGCAGCAGGCGGTGATGGAAGCCCAGGCCGATATCGCGGCGACCGAAGTGGAAGGCGCGGCGGGTGGTGGGCTGGTCAAGGTCACCATCAAGGCCAGCGGCGAGGTGCTGTCGCTGACCATCGACCCGAAGGCCGTGGATCCCGACGACGTCGAGACCCTGCAGGATCTGGTCATCGGCGCGGTCAACGACGCGATGTCCAACGCCCAGCGCATCGCCGCCGAACGGCTCGGACCGCTGTCCGGCGGCCTGGGTGGCGGTTCGCTGCCCGGTTTCTGAGCCGAGGTAGCAGTTGTACGAGGGTCCGGTCCAGGATCTGATCGACGAATTGGGCAAGCTGCCCGGCGTCGGTCCGAAGAGCGCGCAGCGCATCGCCTTTCATCTGCTCGGGGTGGAGCCGCCGGAGATCGACCGGTTGCAGGCCGCGTTGCAGAAGGTGCGCGACGGTGTGCAGTTCTGCGTGACGTGCGGAACGGTCTCCGACGGGCAGCTGTGCCGCATCTGCGCCGATCCGCGCCGGGACCGGACCATGATCTGCGTGGTCGAGGAGCCCAAGGACGTGCAGGCGATCGAGCGCACCAGGGAGTTCCGCGGCCGCTACCACGTGCTCGGTGGCGCGCTCGACCCGCTCAGCGGTATCGGTCCCGACCAGTTGCGGATCCGGGAACTGCTGGCGCGCATCGGAAACCAGGAGGACGGCGTCGACGTCAGCGAGGTGATCATCGCGACCGATCCGAACACCGAGGGGGAGGCCACCGCCACCTACCTGGTCCGGATGCTGCGCGACTTCCCCGGCCTGAGCGTCACCAGGCTGGCGTCGGGCCTGCCCATGGGTGGCGACCTGGAGTTCGCCGACGAACTGACCCTCGGACGCGCGCTGTCCGGGCGGCGCGCGCTGTAGCGGCCTCGCCCGTTCGGCCCGCGGGAAGACAACGCGTCCGAACTCGGTGAAAGCGAGTCCGGCGAGCGGTATTGCGCCCTGCCGCGGGTGGGTTACCGTGTCGTGGATGAGCATCGAATTCCTGCTGACGACGCTCGTCATCGTCGCCACTCCCGGCACCGGCGTGCTGTTCACGTTGGCCGCCGGACTGTCCCGCGGC
Source organism: Nocardia sp. CY15 (assembly GCF_009829295.1). Lineage (NCBI taxonomy): Bacteria > Bacillati > Actinomycetota > Actinomycetes > Mycobacteriales > Nocardiaceae > Nocardia > Nocardia sp. CY15. Next base: position 68,998 of record NZ_VUOT01000022.1, on the reverse strand, counting down.
GCGCGGGCCAGCGTGATCGCGGCTCTCGGCTGTGCGCTCGGAACCGTCCCGCACGTGGTCGCGGCGATCACCGGCCTGGCCGCGCTGCTCAACGCGAGCGCGGTCGCCTTCCAGACGCTGAAGTACCTCGGCGTCGCCTATCTGGTGTACATGGCTTGGACGACGTTCCGGGACAAGGGCGTGCTCGCGATGCCGGAGCCCACCGAGCCGACGGCCCCCTCGGCGCGGAAAGTGATCACCTCGGCGGTGCTGCTCAACCTGCTCAACCCGAAGCTGACCATCTTCTTCTTCGCGTTCCTCCCGCAATTCGTGCCCACCGGCGCGCCGAACGCGTTGGCTCGCATGCTCGAGCTGAGCGGCATATTCATGCTCGCCACCTTCGTGGTGTTCGCGGTCTACGGCGCTTGCGCCGCCGCCGTCCGCGACCAGGTTGTCTCCCGCCCCGGAGTCGTCACCTGGATGCGCCGTGCCTTCGGCGCCTCGTTCCTCGCGCTCGCGGGCAGGCTGGCCGCCCAGAACCAGTGACCGGGCTCAGACGTCGACGCGGGACCAGGGCAGGCCGGGGAAGCGGGTGCGGTCGTCGTTGGCCCAGTCCCAGATGAGGGCGGCGACGGTGGCGGGGTCGGGGACTGTGGTACCGAAATGCTTGTCGGGTGCGCCGTCCCGGTATTCCAGGGTGTAAGCGCCGGAGTTCTCCCGGTAGGTCTGGATGTAGAACTGCTCACCGCGTTCGACGACGAGGTACGGGTTGGGTGGGCTGAGCTCCGGAATCCACTGCTCGATCAGCGCTTTGGTCAGGTAGGGGAACTCGCCCGCGCCGCCGTGGGTGACGGTGGCCCTGACGTGCCCGGCGGGATCGATCAGCCAAGCCAGTTGCGGGTCGTAGACGGCGTAGTTCAGCGGTGTGGCGAGTTCGAACAGCAGGTGCCGCACGAAGCCGATCGCGTCGTAGGGACACGGCACGTAGAGCGCGGCACCTGTGGCCGCCCCGCCGACCGGAACGGTGCTGAGAAAGCTGTCCTCATCCGGCAGTTCCGCGTTGCGTCTGTTCAACTCGGCCGCGATCCGCGCGACCGCGCCCGACTCGGGGACGCCCTGCTGGGTGCTCAGGTAGGCGTCGACCTCCGCGATCGACGACGCGACACCGGACGGCAGCAACACGTGGTCATAGCTCACCGGGCCAGGGTACGGAACCGCTCAGGCGCGCCGGGTGACCGCGTCGTCCTCGGTGCACCGGCAACCGCCTGCGAGGGCGCGGCAATCGAGGACGAACGTGTGCCGGACATGGCTGAAATCGAGGCAGTGTTCGTCGGTGCATTCGGCGATCCGGCTCGCGTGGACGATCAAAGTTCCGTGGCAGTGGTCGAACGCGGATTCGCAGGATGAACAACCTGGTGTACGCATGGGACCTCCTGACGAGATCTGAGTCGTGATTCGGTGATACCACCGGCCCGGCCGATGCGGGGGGACCTGGAGCCCGTGTGTCGCGTGCTCGCGTTTGCGCAATTTCACTGCAACCCTGTGGCCAACAGGGTGGTGAGGGCTGCGGTTCGCCTATCAAATGCGGTACTACATGCGAAAATGGCCACACAGCCCACAAATGTGGAGCGGTGGAGGTGATCGTTCCTATTCGGGTGTGAAGCATTCGGCGACCGTTGGGCACACCTGGCGGCGGAAGTGAGGTCGGCGCAGTGACGTTGCGCGATGAGCCGCGGGAAACCGCGCCCGGCACGACCGTGCGCGAGCAGATCACGCGCTACCGCAGAGAGGGCGCCGACACCGCCGCGTACGACGAATGCGGTGCGCCCGTGGCGGGCTACTACGACGAATTGATCGACGCCAACGGCACAGTGCGCCGAATGTGGTCGGCATTGTCCGCCGACTTCGCCGAACTCGGCGGTGCGGGCCTCGACAGGCTGGACAGCCGGGTGCGCAGGCTGATCGATGACGACGGCATCACCTATCTCGAGACCGGCCCTTCGGCCGAGATCACGGCGCCGGCGCCGTGGCGGCTCGACCCGATTCCCTTGCTGGTCGCCGCGGACGATTGGACCCGGCTGGAGGCCGGGTTGGAACAGCGCTCCCGCGTGCTCGACGAAGTGCTCACCGATGTCTACGGCCCACGCAGGACGCTCGGCTCCGGGCTGCTCGCACCGGAAGTCGTATTCGGCAACCGCGGCTACGTCCGGGCCGCGCACGGCATCACCGTGCCGGGACGGCATCAGCTCTTCCTGCACGCCTGTGATCTCAGCCGCTGGAGCGACGGGCAGTTCCGGGCGCTCGCCGACTGGACGCAGGCGCCCTCCGGCGCCGGATACGCGCTGGCGGACCGCAGAGTGGTGTCGACCGCTATCCCGGAGTCGTTCGAGCACGCCAATCCGCGTCCGCTGACGCCCTTTGCCAGGGCGATGCGATCGATGCTGATCGAATCGGCGCAGGCCGACGACGAGCCGGTGGTCGTGGTGCTCAGCCCCGGCGTTCGATCCGAGACCGCTTTCGATCAGGCGACGCTGGCCTCCACGCTCGGCTTTCCGCTGGTGGAGAGCGCCGACCTGGTGGTGCGGGACGGTTCGCTGTGGATGCGCTCGCTCGGCACGCTGGAACGGGTGGACGTAGTGTTGCGCCGGGTGGACGCCGAGCTCTCCGATCCGCTGGACTTGCGGCCGGATTCGCGGCTGGGTGTGGTCGGACTGGTCGAAGTGCTGCGCCGCGGCGCGGTGACGGTGGTGAACACCCTCGGCAGCGGGCTGTTGGAGAACCCCGCGCTGGCCGGCTTCCTGCCCGGGCTGTCGCGTGCGCTCCTCGATGAGGACCTGCTGCTGGAGAGTGCGCCGTCGTACTGGGGCGGTCACGACCGGGAGCGCGAGCATCTGATCGCGAATCTGGAAAAGTTGATCCTCCGCTCGGCGGTCGACGGGGGCACGCTGTTCGGCCCCGAGCTGAGCCGGGCACAGCGCGACGAGGTGAAGGCCAGGATCGAGGCGCACGGGTGGCAGTGGGTAGGCCAGGAACCGGCGCAGTTCTCCGTCGCGCCCGCCGTTCGTGATCACGACGGACTCGCCGCCGCTCCGGTCGGCATGCGACTGTTCTCGCTCGCCCATCGCGGCGGCTACACCGTGATGTCCGGCGGACTCGGCCAGTTGCGTCAGCGCACGACCGAGCGCGCCGCGATCAAGATCGCCGCCAAGGACATATGGGTGCGGGCCGCGCCGACGGCCGCCGCCGCGATCGGCATCGAGCCGCCGCGCGCGGAGCGCGAACGGCGCACTGCACCGCCGGTGGAAGCGATCAGCTCTCCGCGCGTGCTCAACGATTTCTTCTGGATGGGCCGCTACGGCGAGCGCGCGGAGGACACCGTCCGCCTCCTGATCGCCACCCACGAGCGCTACCAGGAGTTCCGGTATCGCCCATGGCTGGAGGGCGCGCAGGCGATGCCGATCCTCTTGGCCGCCCTCGGCCGCGCCACCGCCACCGCGGCGCCGACGGAGGGCCTGTTCGGTCCGGAGGTGCGAGCCCTTGCGCCGCAGCAGAGTTCGGTCGATCGCGGCATGCTCTCGCTGTCGGGCCGCGTGGAAGGTGAGGCGGGCGTCGCGCATTACGGCGACGATCGATCGCACGCCTCGGCCGGATCCACCGCGCATCACGCTCAGGAGTCGAGTGCCGTTGCGGCGCCAGGGTCGGGCAAAACCGCGGGAGGGGAGGTGGACGCACCGGTTCCCGGCGCGTCCCGCGAGGGCCACGACTACCTCGTCACCCTGACGATCGATCGGGAGCTGCCCGGATCGCTGGCCTTCGCGATCGATCGGTACGGCAGCGCCGCGCGCGCGGTACGCGACCAATTGCCGGTGGACACCTGGATGATCCTCGGCGCGGTCGACCGTGCGCTGGCCGGCTATCCGGCCGCGACCGACGACCTGGAGGCGGAGCTGTCGGAGGTGCATTCGCGAACCCTGGCCGGGCTGCTCGCGCTGTCCGGGATCGATGGAGAGTCGCTGCTGCGCGACACCGGGTGGTACGTCAGAGACATCGGCAAGCGAATCGAGCGCGGTCTCGCCCTGACCGCGTTGCTGTCGGCCGCGCTCACCAAGCAGTATCCGGACGAGACCGAGCGGGAGGTCACCGATTGGGTGCTGCGGGTCACCGAGTCCTCGGTGAGTTACCGTCGACGCCACCGCGATTCGGTGCGGACCGCGAACGTCGCCGAACTCCTGCTTTTCGACACCGCCAACCCGCGATCGCTGGCCTATCAGCTCGACCGGCTCCACGCCGATTTCCACGCGCTGCCCGGAGCGTCGGGCTCGTCGCGTCCGCAGCGGCTGCTCGCGGACGCGCGACGCATGCTGCGCCGCCTCGACTCCGACGATCTCGAGGTGACCGATGCCGACGACCGGCGCACCGAACTGGCCGAGTTGCTGGAGGGAGTGCATCTGCGCCTGCGCAAGGTTTCCGAATCGTTCGAGACCACCACGCTGTCGCTCCCGGTGGGCATCCAGCCGCTGTGGGGCAGCGCCCAGGTCGTCGGATGACCGGCCCCGGCGCTGCGGCCCGGCGCTACCGGGTGGAGCATCGCACCAAGTACGCGTACTCCGGGGAGGTCACCAGCTCCTACGGTCGCGCGTACTTGACGCCGCGCGATCTGCCGGGCCAGCGACTGCTCGCCCACGACATCCGGATCGACCCCGCACCGTCGGACCGGTCGGTCGGCGGGGACGTGTACGGCAACACCACCTCCTATTTCCACGTCACCAGCGTGCATCGCGCCCTGACGGTCGTCGGCGAATCCCTGGTGGAAGTCGATGCTCCCGGCCACGATCGCACGGGACCGGCCGCCGAGCGATGGGAGAAAGCGCGCCCGACCAGCGCGACGGGGCCGTTCGCGCGGGAGTTCGCCCTCGACCTGCATCCGCCCGAGATCGCCGCGGAGATCACCGGGTACGCGGCCGAATCCTTTCTGCCGGGCAGGCCGCTGCTGGACGCGGTGGCCGAGCTGAACACCCGCATCTACACCGACTTCGCCTACCGGTCCGGCGCCACGACCGTGTCCACCCGAGTGGCCGACGTGTTCGCGGCCCGTGCGGGCGTGTGCCAGGACTTCGCCCGCCTGGCCGTCGCCTGCCTGCGCTCGCACGGCCTCGCCGCCAGGTACGTGTCCGGCTATCTGGCCACCGATCCGCCGCCGGGGAAGGAGCGGATGGTCGGCGCGGACGCCACACATGCCTGGGCGGCGGTGTGGATGCCCGGTGCGGACGAGGACGATCGCGCGGGCCACTGGATCGACCTGGACCCCACCAACGACCAGTTCGGCGACGAGCGGTACATCACCGCCGCCTGGGGCCGGGACTACGCCGACGTCCCTCCGCTGCGCGGCATCATCTACACCGACGCGAAGGACAGTGCGATCACCGTTTCCGTCGATGTCACGGAGGTCGGCGGCTGATCGGCGACGCTCGGCGCGGCCGGCTGATCACGATCGAGCTGCCGCCGAGTTCCGAGAGACGGTCCGGCGCGCGGCACATCCGTGTCCCAGAACTCGGTGGCGGCGACCGACTTATCGAACCGGGGTCCGACGCAGGCCGCCGACTCGCAGCCACATGCGACGACTCGGACGATCGTCGCGCGGGGGTAGACACCGTTGCTCACCGGCCGCGTCCACCGTGTTCGCCGGGCCGGCCCCGGAGGGAGGACGCCGAGATCGCGGTCCGGCCGATTCAGGCGCGCAGCCGCTCCCTGCGCAACTGGTCGACCTCGGGGAGGTCGAGCGGAGCCAGCTCGCTGACGCCGAGTGCGCGCATCAGCAGCAGGTCGGCGAGTTCGGGATTGCGGGCCAGCACAGGGCCGTGCATGTAGGTGCCGATCACCGACTCCTGGACGACGCCCTCGAGCCCGTCGCCGACGCCGTTGCCGACGCCTCGGGTGACGCGGGCCAAGCCGTGCGCCTCGCCGCCGAGTTTGGTGCCGCCCCGGTGGTTCTCGAAGCCGGTGAGCGCCGCGGTGAGCCCGTCGAGCAGGGGTGTGGTCGTCACCTCGCCGATGGCGCGCTTGTGCTGCGGCGACGTGGTGACGTCGATCAGGCCGACGCCGTCCACCCGCTCGCCCGCGGAGGTCTCGTACCACTGGCCGAGCACCTGGATGGCCGCGCAGATCGCCAGGACGGGAGCGCCTTTCGCGGCGGCGCGCTGCAAACCGGGGTAGCGCTGCAGGTGCCGGGTGGCCAGACGCTGAGCGGAATCCTCCGCGCCGCCGAGGGTGTAGATGTCCAGGGAATCCGGCACCGGTTCCGGCAGCGTGATCTCGACGATCTCGGCGTCGTAGCCGCGCATGCGCAGCCGCTGGCGCAGTACGAGGGCGTTGCCGCCGTCGCCGTAGGTGCCCATCACGTCCGGCAGCACCAAGCCGATGCGAATGGTCGACTCACTCATGATGCCCGCTCCTCGAGGTCACGGTTGAGATCACGGAAGGCGGTGTAGTTCGCGAGCACTTCCACATGGCCCGCCGGACACGACGCGATGGCGTGCACCGGATCGGGCACCGTCGTGTGCTCCACGCCCGCGTAGGTCAGGCGCACCGCGAGATCGGTGGCGCGCTCGCCCGCCGCCACCACCTGCACGCCTTCGAAGTGCTCGAAGCGCACGTCCCACAGCCACGACAGGTCCTCGCCGTCGGGCACCTGGCCGTTCACCGCGATCACCAGGCCCGCCGAGGTCGGCTCGATCATCGACAGCGCCTCCTGCCACCCGGCCGGGTTCTTGGCCAGCAGCAGACGCGCGTCGTGCTCGCCGACCTGCACGGTGCGGTAGCGGCCCGCGATCTCACGGACCGTGCCCGCGGCCGCGACGGCCTCCCGCGCGTCGGCGCCCAGTGCGACGGCCGCCGCCACCGCCTGTGCGGCGTTGCCGCGATTGGCCCGTCCGGGCAGCGCGAGCCGCAACGGGTAGCGCGCGCTCTCCGGGGCGACCAGATCGTCCCCGTCGAGCCACCAATCCGGTTCGGGGCGTTGGAAGTCCGCACCGGTACTGCGCCAGTGCGCGCCCTCCCAGATGATCGGCTCGCCGCTGCGCGGGCAGCTGGTCGCGTCCATCGCCCAGCCGCTGCCCGCCGACACCCACACCACGTTGGGATGGTCGTAGGCGATCGAGGTGACCAGCACGTCGTCACAGTTGGCGATCACGACGGTCGCCGGGTGCTTCGCCAAGCCCGCGCGCAACCTGCGCTCGATCATGTTGATCTCGCCGACCCGGTCGAGCTGGTCGCGGCTGAGGTTCAGCAGGATCACCGCCGAGGGGTTCAACGAATCGGTGACGTGCGGCAGGTGCAGTTCGTCCACCTCGATCGCGGCCAGCGGCGCGCGCCGGTGCGCGTTGAGCGCGGCGACGATGCCGGCGTCCATATTCGCGCCGTCGGCCTGGGTCGCGACCGCGCCCAGCGTGCTGAGCGCGGCGGTGGTCATCCGCGTGGTGGTGGACTTGCCGTTCGTGCCGGTCACCAGCACGGTGCGCCGCCGGCGTCCCAGCTGGTCCATCACGGTCGGATCGATCTTCAACGCGATCAGGCCGCCGATCATCGAGCCCTTGCCGCGACCCGCCTTCTGCGAGGCCCAGGACGCCGCGGCGGCCGCCGCGAGCGCGAGCCGTCCGCGCACCGATATGTCTGCCACGTCGCGAGTCTATGTTCGCCCCGCGATCCGGGCGCGCCGCGGTCGGGTGGCGTGGGCCACGCGGCTCAGTCGCGGTAGAGCTTGGCCTCGTAGTTCTCCGGCGAGTAGTAGCGCTCCAGCTCCTCCACCGTCTCGGTGACGTTCGTATGTACCTCTTTGACCAGGCAGGCAGCGCTCGGCAAGGTGTCCTGCGGCCACTGTTCGGGCTCCCACAGGTGGCTGCGTATGAACGCCTTGGCGCAATGGAAAAAGATCTGGTCGATGTCCACCTCGACCGCGAGGATCGGGCGGTGACCGCGCACTAGCATGTCGTCGAAGTACGGCGCGTCGCGCACCAAGCGGGCGCGGCCGTTGATCCGCAGCGTCTCCCGGCGGCCCGGGATCACGAACAGCAGGCCGACGTGCGGGTTGGCCAGGATGTTGAGGTAGCCGTCGGCGCGCCGGTTACCGGGGCGCTCCGGGATGGCGAGGGTGGTGTCGTCGAGTACCCGCACGAACCCCGCCGGATCGCCTTTCGGGGAGGCGTCGCAGTTGCCGTTCGCGTCGCTGGTGCTCATCACCAGGAACGGAGAGGTCGCGATCCACTCCCGGTCCCTGGCATGCAGTGCGGTCCGCTCCTTGGTGGCGGCGCGCGGCGCCACCTCGCCGAGCAATTCCCGCAGGTCTGCCGCGTCGGTGATCTCGTTCGGGACGGTGCTCTCGCGCATATCTCGATTCAAGCATCGTCCCGGGCCGTTGGCGATCGAATTCGATTCGGGCGAAGGGAGTTCGACCACGTGCCGTTCACGCAGGGGCGTCGAACATGTTCGGCTGTCCGGCCGCGTAGCGGTCGGCGTCGATCCGGCGCAGCGGTTCCAGTTCGGGCGCGCGGTAGAGGGTGTACATCCGGCAGCGCTCCGCGTTGGAGCCGGCCACGTCCAGCAGCGCGTTCACCGCGGCTCGCGCGGACTCGTTGGCGCCCTCCATGGTGGCCAAGTCCACATTCGTGCGCACGTAATCACCCGCCAGAAACAGGTTTTCCAACGTCCCGTGCGCCTGCGGACGGTACTCCCACGACCCGGCGGTGTTGATCAGCAGCGGGTCGGCGTTGGCGTTGCGCCGCTGCCCCTCCTGCCAGGTGATGCCCGGGTCGAGGAACCAGGAGTGCAGGTCGGCGTCGCTCAGCACCTCGCCGCGATCGTCCAGGTGGGCCCTGATCTGCGCCCACGCTTCGCGAGCGATCTCCTCGTGGCTGCACTCCTTGGCCGGTTTGCCGAACAAGATGCCGGGGGTGTTCCAGTCGGAGATGTCCACCGACAGGCAGTCCTGCACACTGCCGTCGCCGAACTCGGTCAGCTTGCGGCGCCACAGCTGGTTCTGGGTGATCGAGGTGAGCGACCAAGGCGCGTCGATGTAGGCGGTGTGGCCGCGCGAGATGTCTGCCGGTCTGCGCAGATAGAACTGGATGCCGTTCATCCAGTCGGTGGACAGGTTGTCCATTCCCGCCAGTTCGGGCCAGGCGGCGAGCACTTGCGGCGACCACAAGGTGCGCGCCCGTTCGGCGGGCAGCGCCACGACGAAGTAGTCGGCCTCGATCGTGCGCTGGACGCCGGTCTCGTCCACGACGCGCGCCGCGGTGATCCTGCGGTCGCGCACCTCCAGCTCGCGCACCTCGGCGCCGAGCACGAACTCCGCGCCCAGTTCGCGGATCCGCCGCATCCACGGGTCGATCCAGACCGCGTTGGTCGGGCCGTTCAGTACGCGGTCCAGGCCGCCGTCGTTGCCGATCCCCAAGGGATTGCCGAGGAACTGCTCGCCCATCGTGCCGATGGTGCGCACGCTGGCCACGTTCTCCTTCGCGGCGACCATGATGCTGGTCAGCGTGCGCGAGAGCAGTGCGCGGAACTCGTGCGAGCGCACGTGGCCGCCGACGAAGTCGTGCCAGGAGGTGGCCTCCCACTGGCCGAGGCGGCGCGCGTCGCAGCTGGTGTTGAAGACCAGCAGCCGTCCGGCGAAGTAGACGCCCTCCGCCGGCGGCAATTTCAACGTGGTCGACAGCGCCGCGCCGAGCGTTTCACGGAAGCCATCGGGATCGAATGCCGTGCGGGCGCGCGGACCCAGCGGAACGCGGAAGTCGTCGCCGCCGCGCCGGGCGAAGCGCGCTTCCGGCACCGCGACGAGGTTGTCCCAGACGCCGTTGGCATTGTTCGGGAACGGGATTCGGCGCATCGTGTCCGGCACGTGCTGGTAGAAGCCGGGGAAGAAGCGGAAGCCGTGTTCCCCGGGCAGGTCCGGGCGCCCGTCCGCTCCGGTGCCCGGCACGCCGACGCTGCGGGCTTTACCGCCCCACGCGCGTTTTTCGTAGACGGTGACCCGGAATCCGCGTTCGGCCAGTTCATGCGCCGCGGTCAGGCCCGCGACACCGCCACCGAGTACCGCGACTCGTCTGCCGCCGTGATCCGCCGCGGCCGGCGTCGGCCGCAGCGCACCCGCCGCCAGTACCCCCGCCGTAGCCACCCCCGCTGCGACCGTGTTACGAAGCAATGCTCTTCGCGATACGGTCCACTGATTGTCTGCCATGCGCCGCTCTGCTGCCTAGCCTAGGGACCAACTTCCACGCCGGGCACTACCTTAAAGCGGCAAACCGATCACCGAGCACCGACCCCGTGAAGCGCCCGTGCGGATCGCGGCGACTGTGCGGTCGAGCACCCGGCGGGGAGGTGTGACCGCCCGCTCAGGCCGGTTGCCCGGTGATAGCGACCGTTCTCGGTGTCTCGAGGCAGGCGTCCGCCCTGACCGCACGGGGCCTGCTCGACGTGGCCGCGAACGCGCCCGCCAGCACCACTACTCCACCGACCAGCGACAACGGGGTCGGGGTCTCGCCCAGGAAAGTCCACGCCGCCGCGATCCCGACGATCGGAACGAGCAGGGAGAACGGCGCGACCAAGCCGGCCGGATAGCGACCGAGCAGGTAGGTCCACAACCCCGTCCCCACCACGGTGGCGAGGACCGCGATGTAGGCGAGTGCCAGCAGGGCGGGCCTGCCCGCCGGTGCGAACGCCTCGACCAGGGCGCGAGCCCCCGTGGTCGGCCCCTCCACGAGCGCGGAGAGCGCGAACAGAGGCACCGGCGGGATCGCGGTGGTCCACAGCATCAGGTGCAGCGGGTTGACACCAGGGGTCTCGGTCCCGGCCAGGCGCGCGCCGATATTGCCGAAGGCCCAGCCCAGGCCGCCCGCCAGCGTCAGTAGCACCGGCAGCAGTGTGGCGTGTGCCAGCCGGTCCCAGCCGATCACCGCCATGCCTGCCACCGCGACGGCGATGCCCGCGACCTGGGCCCGGTGCATCCGCTCACCCAGCAGCAGCGTGCCGAGCAGCACGGTGAACGGCGCGGAGGATTGCAGCACCAGCGAGGCCAGTCCGGTCGGCATGCCCACCCGCATGGCGGTGAACAGGAACGCGAACTGCAGGATGCCGAAACCGGTGCCGTACAGCAGAATCCAGCGCATCCGCACCGGAGGGCGCGGAATGAACAGCAGCGCGGGAACCGCGAGCACCGCGAAGCGCAGCGCCGCGAAGAAGAACGGTGGGAAGTGGTCGAGCCCCACCCGGATGGCGAGGAAGTTCAATCCCCAGAGCAGGACGACGGTCAAGCCGAGCAGGCGGTCACGGTTGGTCACGCCATTCATCGTGCGGCCCGCTAACAATCAGAACAATCGAATAATTATGGATCAATGATGTAGCTTTTCTTAATGGAGTTGAAGGATGCAATCGCCGCGCCCGGCCCGCCCATGGCTCTGGAAAGACTGCGTGTGCTGCGTGAGCTCGCCGACCGCGGCACCGTCGCCGCCGTGGCCGCGGCGCTGTCCATGACGCCCTCCGCCGTCTCCCAACAGCTCAAGGTGCTGGCCAGGGAAGCGGGCGTGGCCCTGCTCGAACCCGACGGCAGGCGGGTCCGGCTGACCGACGCGGGCCGCGCCCTGGTGGTGCGCGCCGACGAGGTGCTCGCGGCCATGGATCGCGCGGTCGCCGAGATGGCCTACTACCGCGGCTCGCCGCGCGGGCGGGTCCGCGTCGCGGTGTTCCCCTCGGGCGGTGCGTTGCTGCTGCCGCACGTGTTGCCCGGCATGGTGGACAGCGGTGTCGAGGTGATCGCGCGGGACGAGGACGTGCCACCCTCGGAAGTGGCGCGACTGCTCGCCGACTACGACGTGGTCCTGACCCACCGCGACGAACGCGCCGCGCCGATCACCGACCCGCGCGTCGCGACCCAGGTGCTCATGCGCGAGCCCATCGATGTCGTGGCCGCACCGACCCATCGTCTCGCGGGCCGCTCGTCGGTCGCACCGGAGGAATTGGCCGACGAGACCTGGCTGAGTGTGCGGGGCGGTTTCCCCGTCGACGACGTGCTGCGCTCCATCGCCACCGTGACCGGTGTACAGCCGCGCATCGCGCAGCGGCTCAACGATTTCCGCGTCATCGAGACGTTGGTCGCCACCGGCTACGGCGTTGCGCTCATGCCGCGCTACGCCGTCGGCCACCCCGCGCTGGCGGTGCTGCGGCTGTCCGGCGTGCGTGCCGCCCGGTTGTACGAACTGGCCACCCGTCCGCGGGCCGACGCCCGTCCGGCGATCGCGGCCGTGCTCGCGGCGTTCGAGTCCGCCGCCGCGCTGGCGACCGCCGACCCTGAGACGAGGAACGGAAAGGACACCGCCACACGAGGATGATCACCGGCGGCGGTGCCGAGCCGATCAGAACCCGTGCGGTGGCTGATTCCGGTAGGGGTGCTGGGCCTGCGCGCTGACGTAGCCGAAGTCGTCGGCGACCATCGCCGCCAATTCCAGCAGCGCCCGCCGCGTCGGCTTGCTCACCAGTTCCAGATCGATCTCCGCGCCTTCGGCGAGGTGGTCGTCGAACGGCACCACCTGCACCGCGCGGGTGCGGTCGAGGAACAGCTTGCGCAGCTGGTCGAGATCGACGGTGGACGCGCCGCGCCGGGAGGCGTTGACCACCACCACCGTTCGCTCCACCAGCTTGCCGTAGCCGTGGTGGTCGAGCCAGTCCAGCGTGGCCGACGCGCTGCGCGCGCCGTCGATGGCAGGTGAGGTGACCAGCACCAGCGAGCTCGCCATATCCAGCACGCCCGCCATCGCGGAGTGCATCAAGCCGGTACCGCAGTCGGTCAGGATGATGTTGTAGAACGACTGCAGGATGCTGATCGCCTTGCGGTAGTCCGCTTCGCTGAAGGCCTCGGAGACCGCCGGATCCTGTTCACTGGCAAGCACTTCCAAGCGGCTCGGCGCCTGCGAGGTGTGCGCCCGCACGTCGGAGTACCTGGTGATGTGCTGATCCTCGAGCAGATTGCGCACGGTGGAGCGGGTCTGCCGCGGCACCCGGTGCGCGAGCGTGCCCAGATCGGGATTGGCGTCGATCGCGATCACCCGGTCACCGCGCTGCGAGGCGAAGGTGGAGCCGAGACCGACCGTGGTGGTGGTCTTTCCGACGCCGCCTTTCAGCGAGAGGATCGCGATCCGGTAGTCGCCGCGCACCGGCTGGTTCACCCGGTCGACGAGGTCCTGGTAGACGATGTCGGCCGCCGACTCGCCCGGGTTGATCATGCCGCCGGACGCCTTGTGCACCGCACGGCGCCAACCACTGCGCGGCGCCCTGCGAGCCCGTCTGAGCAGATTCAGGTCGTTCACCGAATGTCCCGGCTGGCCGGGCTGCGGCACATGCTGCGGTTGGAACGGCGGTGCGGACTGATGCGGGGCAGGCCCGCCCTGCCAGCTCGGCACCTGCGGTTGCCCGATCGGGGGCGGCGGCGGTTGATGCTGGTAGGCAGGCGGCGGAGGCTGATGCGTCACCGGCGGGGGCGGCGGCGCCCAGCTGTAGATCGGGCCGCTGGGCTGATCGGGCTGCGGCGCAGCGGGTTCGGGCTGCGCGGAGTCCATGGGCACACGCCGGACCAAGCCGTCGCCGCCGATCTCCTGGCGGTACTCGCCGTAACCGGGATTGGGCCCGTCCGGCGGCGTGGCTACGGGGTGGTTACCGCTGTGACTCGACGGTGGCTGAAATGCGCCGGTAGGGAACGTCTCCCCGGGAAAGGGCGACGGTGGCGGGTACGCGCCAGGGCTCGGCGGGGCGTACGAACCGTAGGGTTCGGCAGGCCCGGCCTGCGGGGGAGCCCAGGACTGCGGCGGCACGGCCGCTTGCGGGTAGACCGTGGTCTGTTCCGTCGAGCCTTGCGGCTCCGGCTGTTCGGGCTGTGCGTCCGGCTGGGCCGGCCCATCCGCCACGTCGGGTTCCTTCGCTTCCGCGCCGCCGATCGCCTCGGCCGATGGGACGGTGGCCGATGACTCCGCGTCGCTGACTTCGGCCGTATCCACGGAATGACTCTGCAGCCAGGGCGGAGAGGTCGGATTGTGGTCGTTTGTTGTCACGGTTCCCCCATCTGCTCGGGAATTCGAGCAGAGAGCTCGGCGCTTGGAGTGCGAATCCAACGCTAGCACGGGGTTCGCTACGCCGCCCTGCGGTAGGCGTGCCGGACGTGGGGAGCGACCGGCCACCGACAAGTGGTCTGCGCCAGCACGATCGGGCGCCGCGCGGCAGAACCGTCACGACGCCCGATCGGATGTGTCGCCGAGGCGCTGTCAGTGCGCCCGATTCACCGCCGACACCACCGCGCGCAGCGACGCGGTCGTGATCGAGGTGGCGATGCCGACGCCCCACACCACCCGGTCGCCGATCGCGCACTCCACGTAGGCGGCGGCCTGCGCGTCGTCGCCCGCGGACATGGCGTGCTCGGAGTAGTCCAGGACCTCGACGTCGAAGCCGACCGTGGCGATCGCGTCGACGAACGCGGCGAGCGGCCCGTTGCCTTTGCCGGTGATCTCCTGTTCGACGCCCTCGACCTTCACCACGGCCACGATCGAGTCGACCCCGCCGTCGGTCTCCGACGCGGTGACCTTCTGGCGCATCCGCTCCAGCGGGCGGATCGGGCTCAGATACTCCTGGTGGAAGACATCCCACATCTCCTTGGGCGTCACCTCGCCGCCCTCGCCGTCGGTGATCTTCTGGATCGCCTGGGAGAACTCGATCTGCAGCCGGCGCGGCAACGCCAACCCGTGGTCGGTCTTCATGATGTAGGCGACCCCGCCCTTGCCGGACTGCGAGTTGACCCGGATGACCGCCTCGTAGGTGCGGCCGACGTCCTTCGGGTCGATCGGCAGGTAGGGCACCTCCCAGACGATGTCGTCGACATCGGACTCGGCGGCGTCGGCCGCCGTCTTCATCGCGTCCAGGCCCTTGTTGATGGCGTCCTGGTGGCTGCCGGAGAACGCGGTGTAGACCAGGTCGCCACCGTAGGGGTGACGCTCGTGGACCGGCAGCTGGTTGCAGTACTCGACGGTGCGGCGGATCTCATCGATATCGGAGAAGTTGATCTGTGGGTCGATGCCGCGGGAGAACATGTTCATCCCCAGCGTGACCAGGCAGACATTGCCGGTGCGCTCGCCGTTGCCGAACAGGCAGCCCTCGATCCGGTCGGCGCCGGCCTGGTAGCCCAGCTCGGCGGCGGCGACGGCGGTGCCGCGGTCGTTGTGCGGGTGCAGCGACAGCACGATCGAGTCCCGGCGGGCCAGATTGCGGCTCATCCACTCGATCGAGTCGGCGTACACGTTCGGGGTCGCCATCTCCACGGTGGCGGGCAGGTTGATGATCAGCGGCTTCTCCGGCGAAGGGGCGATGATCGCCGAGACCGCGTCGCAGACGTCCCTGGCGTATTCCAGCTCGGTGCCGGTGTAGGACTCCGGGCTGTACTCGTAACGCCAGTTGGTGTCCGGGTAGCGCTTCTCGATCTCCAGGCACAGCGTCGCGGCGTCGGTGGCGATCTTCTTCACCGATTCGCGGTCGGCGCGGAACACCACCTTCCGCTGCAGGATCGAGGTGGAGTTGTAGAAGTGCACGATGACGTTCTGCGCGCCCGCGCAGGCCTCGAAGGTCCGTTCGATCAGCTCCGGACGGCACTGGGTCAGTACCTGGATCGACACGTCGTCGGGGATCGCGCCGTCCTCGATGATCTCGCGGACGAAGTCGAAATCGGTCTGGCTCGCCGAGGGGAAGCCGACCTCGATCTCCTTGTAACCCATCCGCACCAGCAGATCGAACATGCGGCGCTTGCGGGCCGGGCTCATCGGGTCGATCAACGCTTGGTTGCCATCGCGCAGGTCGACCGCGCACCAGCCGGGCGCCCGGTCGATGACCTTGTCCGGCCAGGTGCGGTCGGGCAGCGTGATCGGCTCGACCTCCTCGGCGAACGGCCGATAGCGGAACGTCGGCATCGAGGAGTTCTTCTGCTTGTTCCAGCCGGGTTGATCGGCGGGGGCGGGTTTGCTCGGCGCGGTGATGGTGCGGGCGCCGGATACGAAGGCGTCAGCAGGGGACATGGGCGGTTCTCCCGAGGATGTCGTTTTTCCCAATGGGCTGGGTCGACCGGCGCGGCAATACCCCGCGACGGGAGCCGGTCCGATCAGACCCCGTCGCGGCGGTCGAGAAGAAGTGCCCGCTGCATGATGTCCGCGAGTTTACCGTGCCTCCCTACCGTCGGGAAGGGAGGTCCCGTCGTCGGGTGATCCGACGACACCACTACCGTCGGTCCGCAGTGGACAACGCTGGTACGGGCCTTGCCCTACGGGACGTCTAAGGATTGGTATGACCTGGCTGGAGCAACTGGCCGTCTTCGGTGCGGGTATCGCGGCGGGCGGCATCAACACCATCGTCGGCTCCGGCACACTGATCACGTTTCCCGCGCTCCTGGCGTTCGGCCTGCCGCCGGTGACCGCGAACGTCTCCAACACCATCGGGCTGGTCCCCGGCTCGATCAGCGGCGTCCACGGTTACCGCCGCGAACTAGCAGGTCAGCGCGACCGGCTGATGCGCTTGGGCACCGCGTCACTGCTCGGGGGCATTACGGGTGCCGTGCTGCTGCTGGTATTGCCGGCCGGCGCGTTCAAGGCGATCGTGCCCATTCTGATCATCGTGGCGCTGGTGCTGGTCGTCGTGCAGCCGCGACTGGCGAGCTGGGTGAAGCGCCGCAGGGAGAACGACGGCGCTCCCGCGCCCGTGCACGGTGGCCCCATCCTGTTCGCCGCGATCTTCGCCGCCGGCGTCTACGGCGGCTACTTCGGCGCTGCCCAAGGCGTGCTGCTGATCGGGTTGCTCGGTGTTTTCGTGCACGACGACATCCAGCGCCTCAACGGGGCGAAGAACGCGCTCGCCCTGATCGTGAACGCGGTGTCGGCGCTGATCTTCATCGTCGTGGCGGAGGTGGACTGGCGCGCGGCGGCGCTGATCGCGCTCGGCTCGATCATCGGCGGACAGCTCGGCGCGCGGATGGGCAGGCGAATGCCGCCGACCGTGCTGCGCGCGGTCATCGTCGTGGTCGGCCTGATCGCGGTGACCCGCCTTCTGACGTCCTAGGAGGCCGCTCATGGCACCGGAAACGCGCACGCCGAAGTCGCGGGGGACGGCCCCGCGCGCATGTGCCCGTACCCATCGGGCTGACGCCGACTCTCGGTGGCGATGGCGCGGTGCGGGCGGTGGGACGCCGAATCGACGGCGGCTGCCCGGACTGTCGCGGTGAGCCGCGCCGCGATCTCAGGGTCGGATGTCAATCCTCAGGGTGACGACGCCCGCCCGCACGGGGGCACAGGATGAATGCCGTGCCTAGCTGGAAGATCGTCATCGTCGCCGTGCTCGCCGGGCTGCTTCCCGCGGTGAGCGGCTGCGGCGGACCGCCGAGCCGACACGAGTCAGCGGTCGCGGACCTGGTCGCGCAGGCCGACGCCGCGCCGACGCCGCGGCTGGACTGGGTGCCGTGCACCGAGCCGGGGATGAGCGGGTTCCAGTGCGCGACCGCGCAGGTGCCGGTGGACTACGCGCACCCCGACGGGCCGACCCTCGGGCTGGCGGTCGTGCGTCAGCAGGCTACCGACCCGCAACGGCGGATCGGCACTTTGTTCTCCGCCGTCGGCGGGCCGGGAGGTTCCGGACTGCGCTGGGCGGCGCAGGGGGAATTGCTCGGTGGCGAGCTCGCGCGCCGCTTCGACGTGATCACCTTCGATCAGCGCGGAGTCGGCCGCAGCGGGCAGGTGCGGTGTTTCCCGGACGCCGAGCGGCAGCGACGGTTCTGGTCCGGCGTGTTGCTGCCGCCGGTGAATCCGGAGCAGGAGCGTGTGGCCGACGCGGCGAGCCGCGAGCTGGCCGCCGGGTGCGCGGCGCACGGCGGCGCCCTGCTCGGGCACTTGACCACCGTCGACGTCGCGCGCGATCTCGACCTGCTGCGCCGCGCGGTCGACGACCCGCGGCTGACCTACACAGGCGGTTCCTACGCGAGCTATCTCGGTCAGGTATACGGCGCGCTGTTCGGCGACCGGGTGCGTGCGCTGCACCTGGCGTCGATGATCGACCCGGAGACCTACACCAACGACACTCGCAGCTCCATCGAGACCACCGCGGCCGGGACCGAAGAAGTACTCGGTGAATTCCTGCGGCTGTGCGCGGAGGCGGGCCGGGCGCGCTGCGCCTTCGCGGCGGACGGCCGGAGCGATGCCGTGGTGCGGCGCGCTGCGGACGACCCCGTCCGCCCTGACGATCTGCGGGCTCGCAATGATGCTGTGCTACAACGGCTTCGCGCGCAGCCGGTGGTGGTGGGGACCGGCGAGCGGGCGCGTACGGTCACCTACGCCGAGGTGGTGTCGTCGCACGCGCTGTTGCTGTACGACCCGGAACAGGGCTGGCCCGCCCTGGCCCAACTGCTCGCCGAACTGGAGCGCGGACCCGCGGGCGACCCGGACGCTGTTGGCGAGATCCTCTCGGCCACCGAGGAACCGTACGACTTCCTGGAGTCATTCATCGCGATTTCCTGCGCGGACAACACCTTCCCGCGCGATCCGGGTCAATGGTCCGCGCTGGCAAGGGAACTCGCGGGCATCAGTCCGGCTTACGGCCCATTCTGGCTGTCGCTGCGCCAGCCGTGCGCTTCCTGGCCGTCGCCGCCCGAGGGCTATGCCCAGCGCTATACCGGGCCGTGGATCCTGCGGTCGGACACCCCAGCTCTGTTGGTCAACAATCGATTCGACCCCGTCACCCCGCTCAGCGCCGCGCGGCGCGCGCAGCAGGAACTGGTCAACGCCCGGTTGGTCGTCGTCGACGACGGCTACGGGCACACACCGCTCGGCGACTGCGCCCGGAAGCTTCGCGAGCGTTATCTCATCGACTTGCAGTTACCTGCTCCCGGCGCGACCTGCCGCGTGGATGAGCTGCCGTTCGACTGATAGCAAAAACGGATATCTATTCACAAATCGGGAATACCGGTAATCTGCGCACGCTAAGCCTGATGATGGAAGGTGACCGGTGCGTAGACGTGCCCTGTTCAAGGCGGCAGGCACGGCCGCCCTGCTCGGTGCTGTAGGAACGTTGGCGGGTAGGAGCGCGGCGTCCGCGGATCCGGCCTGGGAGGCCCTGTTCCGTACCTGGGTGCCGGAGATCTTCGCCCCGATCCCCGACCCGCCGGAGCACTCCCCAGCGATCGTCATCGGCTCGGGTTTCGGCGCCGCGGTGACCGCGTTGCGTCTGGCCGAGGCGGGGATCGGCACCACTGTGCTCGAACGTGGTTCGCGCTGGCCGAACGACCCGTGGCGGGAGATCTTCACCGGCGACGACCTGCCCGACGGCCGCGGCTTCTGGCACCGCACCCACTTCACCGGCGTCACCAAGGTGCCGATGCATTTCGCCAGTTTCGGCGGCGTGCTGGACTGCACCGAGTATCCGGGCATAGATGTCTGGCGCGCGGCCGCGGTCGGCGGCGGCTCGGTGATCTTCAGCGGAGCCATGATCGCCCCGGAACGCCGCTTCTTCGACCACGTCTTCGGCGGTACGGTCGAGTACGGCGAGATGGAGCGCGTCTACTACCCGCGCGTGCGGGAGATGCTGCGGCTGAGCCCGATGCCCGCGGACATCTACAACTCCTCGCCGTTCGCGCATTCCCGCGCCTGGGACGACCAGGTGCGCAAGGCCGGCTACCAGCCGAGGGCGAACGACTCGATCTTCAACTGGGACATCCTGCGTGGTGAACTCGCCGGCGCCACAAGGGCGTCGGCCACGGCGGCCAGGAGCAATCTGGGCAACTCCAACGGCGCCAAGTTCGACCTGAACCAGAATTACCTGGCGTACGCGCAGGGCACCGGCCGGTGCGGAGTCTTCCCCGGCCACCGGGTCGACGCCATCGCGCAGGAATCCGGCGGCCGCTACGCGGTCACCGTGACGAAGCTGTCGCCGACCGGTGACGTGCTGGCCACCCGGACCCTCACCTGTGATCGGCTCTTCCTCGGCGCGGGGTCGATCGGCACCTCCGAACTGCTGGTGCGCGCCCAGGCCACCGGTGCGTTGCCGAACCTGAACGAGCACATCGGCGACGGCTGGGGAACCAACGGTGACGTGGTGCTCGCCCGCGGAGCCAGCGCGGTGGCCGGTCAGGGCCAGGGCGTGCCGAGCGCGAGCCGGATCTTCGACGAGTCCGGCGTGCCGCTGACCCTGGAGAGCTGGTACATCCCGGGTATCCCGTTCGAAACCGGCGCGCTCGCCTCGCTCGGCATGGTGCTGGATCCGACCCGCACCCGGTTCGGCTACGACCGGGCTTCGAACCGGGTCGGGCTGAGCTGGTCGGTCAAGAACCGCGACGACACCGTGGCGGCGGCCAGGGCGGTCGACCGCCGGATCGCCGAGCGGGCGGACGCCCTCGTCGAGTACAGCGCTCTCGGCTACGACGCGAACGCGCTGTTCACCGCGCATCCGCTCGGGGGAGCGGTGCTGGGACGTGCCACCGACGGCCACGGCCGGGTACACGGCCACCCCGGCCTGTACGTGATGGACGGCGCGGCGATCCCTGGCAGCACCGGAACGGTCAACCCGTCGCTGACCATCGCCGCACTGGCCGAACGCAATATCGAGGCGATCGTCCGCGCCGGTCGCTGATTCGCGGGCGCCGGGCGGAGAGTTCCTCCGGCTCCGCTTCCGGGGTATCGCCAACCGTGCCGGGCATGCTCTGCGCGTACTAATGTCGGCGGCACCGTTCGGCGTCGAAGGGATCCGCAGTGTCCGCTCCCACCACCAGCTCGGGCAGCGAGAGTTCGCCCGTCGACAGATACGGTCTGCGGGAACCGGCGCAGCCGCAGGACTATCCGCGCAAGCCGCCGATGCTGTGGACCGACTTCCTGATGCTGGCGCTGGCCATCGTCTCCGTGGCGCTGGTGGCCTGGATCACCTTCTTCCCGGTGTCGGGGCACACCTACCGCGTGATCGTGGTCGTCGATTGGGCGTTGTGCGCGGTGTTCGCGGCCGAGTTCCTGTGGCGCTGGCGCCGCGCGGGCTGGCCGTGGACCTTCCCGCTGGTCTACTGGTACGAAGTCCTCGGCATGATCCCGGTGACCAGCCCGTTCTTCCGCGGCTTCCGGTTGTTGCGGATCGTGGTGATCCTCGTCCGGCTCGCCCGGGTGGCCGACCGCGTGTTCGGCGACCGGGTGACGGCCGCGGTGGTGAACCGGTTCGTGGCGACCATCGTCGACACCATTCGCCGTCCGATGACGATCGCGGTGATGGACGAGGTGGCGCATGTGCTGCGCACCGGCCACTACACCCGCAACATCGCGGCCGCGCTGGAGGAGAACCGCGCCGAACTCGACGAGATGATCCTCGAGTTGATCAAGAAGGACCCGCAGGCGGGCCGGGTGCGCTACATCCCGTTCCACGACGAGATCATCCGGTTGATCGCCGACACCACGTTCCGCATCGTGTTCCAGGTGCTGGAGGACCCGCGCACCGACGAACTCGTCGCGGACATGTTGCGGGAGAACATCGATCAGATCCGCGACGCGGTCCGCGACGGTGTCCGGGTGCCGCCGTCCGCGTACGGGCGGACACCCGACGAGGACTGCGTGCGCCACCACGTCACTCGGGTACCGCGTGCCTGATCTCGTCTCGTGGCTGCGCCAAACGCACGGTCTCCCAGGCGATCAGCGCGATCAGGACGGCGCACAGCAGGGACAGCGAAGCCAGCGCGGGCAGGGCGCAGGCCAACGGGATCAGCGCGAGCACCACCGCCACCGCGACGACCCGGGGCGCCGTGATGTGCCCCGTCGCGTAGTGCTTGAACCCCACCAGTGCGATCAGATAGAGGGCGACGCCGCCGTACAGGGCGTAGAGCGGAATTCCGTACAGCGCGTCCGTCAGGGTGTGATGTGAGGAGTCCCCGACGTAGTAGAGAACCTTCTTCAGTCCCAGCGACAGCGCGATGATCCCGACGATCATCGGGAAATGCCAGAAGGTGTAGGAGGCCTGCGCGATCTCGATCTGCCGTTTGCCCTTGGCGCGGATGAGTTCGTGCTCCACCGCGAGGGCGGCGACGTCGAAATACGCCCACCACAGCAAGCCGGAAATGGCGAGGCCGAGCATGGAGCCGAGCGCGATCGGCCAGGAAATCGGGAGGCCGGCCACCCCGATGCCGATCGAGACGATCGATTCGCCGAGGGCGACGATGATGATCAGCCCGTATCGCTCGACGAAATGAGTGGCCGATTTCAACCGCCAATCGGTCCCCGCGAACAGCGTCCAGAGGTAGTCGCCCACGATCGCGGCGATCCACAGCGCGATCTGCACGCGACCGGTGGTCAGCGCCGCGACGACCAGTAGCGTCGTGCCGAGGGTGATCGAACCGAGCGCCCAGCGCAGCAGCTGGTTGCGCAATTGCGAGTCTCCGGAACTGGCCAGCCAGAACATGCCCAGGTGCACCAATCGCACGATCAGGTACGCGATGGCGAAGACCAGCGGGCCGAACCATCCGCCCGGCGCGTCCTGGAATGCCTCGGGGATGGTGAGCGCGGCGAGGAACGCCCCGCCCATCGCGGCGAACATCGCGACCCGTGCGATGCCCTCGTCGGCTCGGACCACATTGCCGAGCCAGGAATACGCGATCCACAGCCACCACATCACCGCGAGCACCAGCAGCGCACGCACCATGTTCTTCGCGCTGGTCTCCTCGGCGGCCGAGGCGGTGACCATGGTGAACGCGAAGACGAGCACCAAGTCGAAGAACAACTCGAGCTGGGTCACCGAGCCGCCTTCGGCCATCGGCTGGAAGCGCGCCCGTTTGGAACCGATCATGACGCTCATCGTCGCACCCCGGCCCGTCCGGCGCCGGGTGGCTGCGTCGCCCGGCCACCGGTTTCGCGCAGAGCGCAGCGTCGCGGTCGCCTATACGGGTTGATAGGTCTCCGTTTCGGGGAACCGCTCGGCGAAATCGATGAAGCACTCCACGACCACTTCGTTGGCCTTGCGGAAAGTGCGTTTGACGAGAAATCCGGGAACCGGGAGGGGCAGATAGAGTTCGACGTGGTACCAGACGTGCGTGCCGTCGACGCTGTCGGACACTTCGAAAAAGCCGCCGCCACGCACGCCCCTGGTGCTGTCGGCGACGATCCAGGAGGACCGGTCGTCGGTCCAATTGTATTCCAGCACTTGCAGATCCGAGCTGCCGAGCAGCTCCGCCTTGACGAAGACGCGCCTGGGCCTGCGAAGCGCGTCGCGTGTCGCGACCCGGACATCACTGTAGGAGGTCGACCATTCCGGGAGCGATTCGACGGCCGTCAGAGCGTCCATGACCTGTTCGGGATCGGTGTCGACGAAGAATCGGATATCCGTTTTGGTGCGCATGGCATACTCCCGACCCCCGGTTGGACAAGTCGGCCGATTGTCTCCGCGCTTTGACGGTTTCGTCAACCTGACTGCGCCAGACCGATTCTCGGCTAACCGGATAACGTGCCGTTATCAGGTCGAGATCGGGGATCGGCAACCCGGGGAACAACTTCCGAGTGGAAGGATGCGGCCGATCGGGGCTCGTGCGCCTACCATCGAGCCCGAATGGACGCCGGTTTCCGGCGTCCTCGGTCCGGGCGGGAGGTTGTGATGAAATACGCCGAACTGCTGGCACAGGCGCGGGATGTGATCACGGTGCGCCGGGTCTACGGAGACCCCTACGAATCCGGCGGGGCGATCGTCATTCCCGCCGCCTCGGTCCGGGGCGGCGGTGGTGGCGGTGGGGGCGGCTCGAACGGCGCGGACGGAGAGGGCGAAGGTGAAGGCGTGGGCTTCGGGGTGAGCGCCAAGCCCGTCGGCGCGTACGTGCTACGCGACGGTCAACTGACCTGGCACCCCGCCGTGGACGTCAACGCGATCATCGAAACGGCAGGCAAGGTGCTGGTCGCGGGGCTCATCGCCCTGGCGCTGACGCGCTTGGGCAGGCGACGGGCCTAGCGGGCGACCGGACGAAGCCCGCGCCGGGCCGAGCGAAGGCAGCCGCCGACGCTCGGCCCGGCGCGACGTTCATCTCGGGGCGGCGTTCATCTCAGGGCGCGTTCATTCCGACGTGGCGGGCTCGACGATGGCGTCGGGCCCTGGATACACCAGCGACTCGTGACCGTCCGAGTAACGCACCACGTAGGGTGGCGTCCCGTCCGGCCCGCGGACCTCGATGATCTCGGCCAGGTGATCCACTTCTCCCACCACGTGTCCGTGCACGCAGAGTCGATCTCCTACATGTGCCATCATCGCCCCATTATCGAACGCCAGTGGTGTGCGTCACAACCGTTCGCGCAAGGTGCGCCCGATCCGATTCAGTCCTCCGCGCCGATGACGCGCTCGACCGCGGCTTCGATCAATTCCAGGCCCTGTTCCTCGGTGAACACTCCCGGCAGTGTGAGCCGATCGACGATCAGCCAGTTCAGCGCGAGGTAGAGCAGCAACACCGATTTCTCGTCGCCGGGCAGCCCCGCCTCCAGGTGGTTGCGCACGTTGTACTCGATGTCCTCGCGCACCCGGGCGGTCAGCACCTCGCGCAACTCCGGTCGCCGCGTCGCCTCCAGGCGCAGTTCGAGCAGCGCCAGGTAGCCGGTGCGGAAGGCCTCGATACGTCCGGCCGTCTCTTTCATCAATTCCAGGATGTTCGCCCGGGTCTTGGGACCCTCGGTCAGCTGGGCGATGGTCGCTTCGCTCGGCTGTAGCCGCTCGTAGAACCGCCTGCCCGCATGGGTGAGCAGGTCGTCGCGGTTGGCGAAGTAGTTGGATGCCGTGCCCACCGGTACCTGGGCCTCCTTGTCCACCGCGCGGAAGGTCAGTCCCCGTGCGCCGTCGCGCGCGAGGATTTCGATCGCGGCGTCGACGAGCGCCTGTCGTCGTTCCGGGTTGGTCCGCACTTGACACCACTCCATTCGTAGTACTACATTTCAGATCACTACGGACAGAGTACAACGAGTTAGGCGGTATGGGTATGCGAAAGCTTGTCTACTACATAGGTATGTCCGTGGACGGTTACATCGCCGGCCCTGCGGGGGAGTACGACTTCTATCCGTACGACGACGAGATGGCGGCCTGGATCAACGCCTCGTACCCGGAATTCGTGCCGAGCCATGTCCGCCCGCAGGCGGGGATGCCGGTGGACGAACCGAACAAGCGCTGCGACAGCGTCGTGATGGGTCGCGGCACCTACGCTCCGGCCTTGGCCATCGGCGTGACCAGCCCGTACGCGCACCTGAAGCAGTACGTGGTGTCCAGCACGCTCGGGCGGATCGATGACCCGGCCGTCGAGCTGGTCGACGGCGACCCCGTCGAGTTCGTGCGGGAGTTGAAGCGGGCCGAAGGCGGGGACATCTGGCTCGCGGGTGGCGGCAAACTCGCCGCCGGACTGCTCGGCGAGATCGATGAAATGATCCTCAAGTGCTACCCGGTCGTCGCGGGCGCCGGCGTACCTGTCTTCTCCGGCGCGTTCCGTCCTACCTTGTTCACCCCGGTGCAGCGCAAGGAGTTCGGCAACGGCGCGCAGGTCGTTCGGTTCACGCGGGCCTGACCCTCCGGCTTCCTATTCGATAAGGATTCTCATGCGAAAACTCGTCTACTTCGTCGGGCTCTCACTCGACGGCTATATCGCTGGGCCGAATGGTGAGGTCGACTTCTACCCGCTCGTCGATGACATGTGGGCATGGCTGCGCGCGGAGTACCCCGAGACGCTGCCCACCCACGTGCGGCCGCATGTCGGCCTCGCCGTGGACGCGCCCAATCAGAAGTTCGACACGCTGGTCATGGGGCGCGGCACCTACGATCCGGCCTTGGCCATCGGTGTGACCAGCCCCTATGCCCACATGAAGCAGTACGTGGTGTCCAGCACGCTGGGCCGGATCGATGACCCGGC
Source organism: Nocardia sp. CY15 (assembly GCF_009829295.1). Lineage (NCBI taxonomy): Bacteria > Bacillati > Actinomycetota > Actinomycetes > Mycobacteriales > Nocardiaceae > Nocardia > Nocardia sp. CY15. The sequence goes on along the minus strand of NZ_VUOT01000022.1, from coordinate 43,071 downwards.
CGTAGAACTGGTCGAGCGCGACCCGCTGGGGCTGGTCCGCGAGCTGAAGCAACGGGACGGGATGGACATCTGGCTGGCGGGCGGCGGCAAACTCGCCGCCGCGCTGCTCGAGGAGATCGATGAACTCGTGATCAAGAGCTATCCGGTCGTCGCGGGCGCCGGTGTGCCCGGCTTCGCCGGCGAGTTCCATCCGACGATGTTCCGGCCGACCGAGCGCATCGAGTTCGGCAACGGTGTTCAGGTCAGCTGGCTGACCCGCGCCTGACGTCCGGATGAATGCGGGGTGTCGGCCTCCGTGGTTGCACGGACACCGGTCGAGGTCAGCCCGCGTCGGAGAGGAACGACAGCCGCACCTGCCGGTCCGGGTTGTCGACATTGAGATCGACCAGCGCGATCGACTGCCAAGTGCCCAGGGCGAGCTTTCCGTCCAGGACGGGGACGGTGGCGTACGGCGCGATCAGGGCGGGCAGAACATGCGAGCGCCCGTGCCCACGCGAGCCGTGCGCGTGCCGCCAGCGGTCGTCGGCGGGCAGGAGATCGCGCAGTGCGGCCAGCAGGTCGTCGTCGCTGCGCGCGCCGAGTTCCATGACCGCGATCCCGGCGGTGGCGTGCGGTACGAAGACGTGCAGCAGCCCGTCGCCGCCCGCTGCGCGCGCGAAAGTCGCGCACTGCGGCGTGATGTCCTGTACCACTTCTCTGTGGCCCGTTCTCACCTCGAGCAGCGTGCTCTTCATGCGCCCATCGTCCCTCATCCGAGGCGGGCCGTGCGGGGCGACCGGGATGGGATGCGGCTGTGGGGTTTTCCACAAGCCGGGTAGGTAGCGGCAAAACCCCTGGCCCCGGGCCGGTAGTCTGAATGACTGTTACCAGTTTGTTGTCGATCTTGGAGGACCCTGTCGTGGCTCTCGTGGTTCAGAAGTACGGAGGATCCTCGGTGGCGACCGCCGAGCGTATCCGGCGCGTCGCTGAACGGATCGTGGAGACCAAGAAGCAGGGCCACGATGTGGTGGTCGTCTGCTCCGCCATGGGTGACACCACCGACGAGCTGCTCGATCTCGCTCAGCAGGTGGCGCCGTCGCCGCCAGCCCGCGAGATGGACATGCTGCTCACCTCCGGTGAACGCATCTCCAACGCGCTGGTCGCCATGGCCATCCACTCCCTCGGCGCCGAGGCCCGCTCGTTCACCGGCTCGCAGGCGGGCGTGATCACCACGGGCGCGCACGGCAACGCGAAGATCATCGACGTGACCCCCGGCCGCGTCCGCGCCGCTCTGGACGAGGGGCTGGTCGTGCTGGTCGCCGGTTTCCAGGGCGTGAGCCAGGACAGTAGGGACGTCACCACGCTGGGCCGTGGCGGCTCCGACACCACCGCGGTCGCGTTGGCCGCCGCCCTGCAGGCGGACGTCTGCGAGATCTACACCGACGTGGACGGCGTCTTCACCGCCGATCCGCGGATCGTGCCCGACGCGCAGCGGCTCGAGCAGGTCTCCTACGAGGAGATGCTGGAATTGGCGGCCTGCGGCGCCAAGGTGCTGATGCTGCGCTGCGTCGAATACGCCCGCCGCTACAACGTGCCCGTGCACGTGCGCTCGTCCTACACCGACAAGCAGGGCACCTACGTTTACGGATCGATGGAGGAGATCCCCTTGGAGCAAGCAATCCTCACTGGCGTCGCGCACGACCGCAGCGAGGCCAAGGTGACCGTGGTCGGGCTGCCGGACGAGCCGGGTTACGCGGCCAAGGTGTTCCGCGCCGTCGCCGACGCGGAGATCAACATCGACATGGTCCTGCAGAACATCTCGAAGGTCGAGACCGGCAAGACCGACATCACCTTCACGCTGCCCAAGACCGAGGGCGCCCGCGCGGTGGAGATGCTGACCAAGCGTCAGTCCGAGATCGGCTTCTCCCAGGTGCTCTACGACGACCACATCGGCAAGGTGTCGCTGGTCGGTGCGGGCATGAAGAGTCACCCGGGCGTCACCGCCACCTTCTGTGAGGCGCTGGCCGAGGCGGGCGTGAACATCGACTTGATCTCCACCTCGGAGATCCGGATCTCCGTCCTGGTCAAGGACACCGAACTGGACGAGGCGGTGCAGGTGCTGCACAAGGCATTCGACCTGGGCGGCGACGAGGTCGCGGTCGTCCACGCCGGAACGGGGCGATAAGTCATGGGAGTGCGCGTAGGAGTCGTCGGCGCGACCGGACAGGTCGGCGCCGTCATGCGGAAACTGCTGGACGAGCGCAATTTCCCGGCCGACGAGCTGCGGTTCTTCGCCTCCGCCCGTTCGGCGGGCAAGACGCTGCCGTGGCGCGGCCGCGAGATCGTGGTCGAGGACACCGAGACAGCCGATCCGTCCGGGCTGGACATCGCGTTGTTCTCGGCGGGCGCCACCATGTCGCGCGTGCAGGCGCCGCGGTTCGCCGCGGCGGGCGTCACGGTGATCGACAATTCCTCGGCGTGGCGCAAGGACCCCGAGGTTCCGCTGGTGGTGAGCGAGGTCAACCCGGAGCAGACCCGCAACTTGGTCAAGGGCATCATCGCCAATCCGAACTGCACCACCATGGCGGCCATGCCGGTGCTCAAGCCGCTGCACGACATCGCCGGCCTGCGCCGCCTGATCGTTTCCAGCTACCAGGCGGTCTCCGGCAGCGGCTTGGCCGGTGTCGAGGAGCTGGCCGGACAGGCCCGCGCGGTGATCGCGGACGCCGAGCAGTTGACCCACGACGGTCGCGCCGTCGACTTCCCCGCCCCGCACAAGTACGTCGCGCCGATCGCGTTCAACGTGCTTCCGCTGGCCGGTTCGCTGGTCGACGACGGCTCCGGCGAGACCGACGAGGACCAGAAGCTGCGCAACGAGAGCCGCAAGATCCTCGGCATCCCGGATCTGGCGGTGAGCGGCACCTGCGTGCGCGTACCGGTCTTCACCGGCCACTCGCTGTCGGTGAACGCCGAATTCGCCGAGCCGCTGTCGGTCGAGCACGCCAAGGAGATCCTGGCCAAGGCGCCCGGCGTGAAGCTGGTGGACGTGCCGACCCCGCTCGCCGCGGCGGGCATCGACGATTCGCTCGTCGGCCGCATCCGCCAAGACCCGGGTGTGCCGGACGGTCGCGGGCTCGCGCTGTTCATCTCGGGCGACAACCTGCGAAAAGGCGCTGCCCTCAATACCATCCAGATCGCCGAAGTGCTGCTCAGCGAGCGCTGAGAATTCCTCGATCGAACGGGCCGCGGGATTCCCGCGGCCCGTTCGTCGTTGTGGACCTGGTCGGCCGAACGGCGCTCGTGGCCGCGTCTGTCGCAGTAGACCTAGCAACAGTGGTACCATATTTCGTACTACTGGCCAGGAGGGATCATGGCTGCCGCGATTACCGCTAGTGAGGCGCGCAAGAATCTATTCCCCTTGATCAGGAAGGTCAACGAGGATCACGACACAATCGAGATCGTGTCCAAGGGGGGGAACGCCGTGTTGATATCCAAGGAAGACTACGACTCGCTGATGACGACCGTGGAGTTGTTGAGCGGGCGTGACGGGGCGCGGCTACGCCGATCGATTCAGGAACTCGAGGGTGGTGGCGGCGTCGTACGCGACCTCATCGAATGAAGGTCGTTTTCTCCGAGTCCGCTTGGGAGGAATATTCGGCGTGGCTGCAGCGCGACCGGCTTGTTTTGAAGAAGGTCAATGTGCTGATCAAAGCCATTCTGAGCGGCCCCTTCGAAGGCATCGGTAAGCCCGAGCCGTTGAAGCACGACCTGTCGGGCTATTGGTCACGCCGGATCACGCAGGAGCATCGCATCGTCTACCGGGTCGTCGACGATGCGATATGGATTGCCAAGGTCGGCAAGCACTACGACTGACGCCTGTATGGTCCCCGCCGAAAACGTCTCGCTCGTCGCGTAGCGCGGCTGTTAGCCTGCGCCGATGGCTTACCCTCATCCTCACGTGTATCTCGGCGACCGGATTGTCGCGGCTGACGCGGCCACGGTCGGCGTCGCATCGTCGGCGGTGTTGTACGGACTCAGTGTCTACACCGTCTTCCCCGTGCACGTGGATGGGGCAGCGCGTACCGCCTTCCGTCTGGACGATCACTTCCGTCGGCTCGAGGAATCCTGCAAGATCATCGGGATCGATCGGTTCGCGGCGGAGTGGGATTACGAGCGGTTCCGCGCGGCGGTTGTGGAGCTGATCGCGACCAACGCTCCCCGTGAGGACGTCTTCGTCCGGGCGACCGTCCACGTCGTCGAGTCCATTCCGGGCACGCGGGTGCGCGGGTGCGCGATTCGGATGAGCATGTTCGTCTACGACGCCGTGCCCATCGTCCCGCAGAACGGCATGCGGTTGAAGTCCAGTCCGTGGCGGCGCATTCCGGACAACGCGATTCCGTCCCGAGCGAAGGTCAACGGGGCATATGTGAATTCGGTTCTGGCCAAGCAGGACGCGATCGACAGCGGCTACGACGACTGCGTATTCCTCGATGGCAACGGACACGTCTGCGAACTCAGCGCGGCCAATATCTTCCTCGTCCGCGGCGGCACACTGATCACCCCCGATGTCTCCTGCGACATTCTCGACGGTATCAATCGCAGGACCGTGCTCACTTTGGCGGCCGAAGACGGCATTCCGGTGGTGGAACGCACCGTCGATCTCACCGAGTTGTACATCGCCGACGAAGTCTTCGTCACCGGAACGTCGGCAGGCGCGGCGCCGGTCGTCGAGGTGGACGGCCGTGTGGTCGCGAACGGCGTGCCCGGCCCGATCTCCCAGGCGCTGCGCAAACGCCACCATGCGGCATTGCGCACCGACGAGATGCACGGCTGGGTCACGAGGCTGTCCGCGGCCGGGTAGTCCACGGCGAGGCGGCTCAGCGAATGCCCGGGGTGCGCGGATCGGGTCCGAGACACACCAGGATGGCGCAGCCCGGCGGGGTGTTGGCGAACGGCGGGTCCAGCGGCTGATTCAGGCAGGCGAAGACGTTGCAGCCCGGATAGGCGGCGGGCCCGATGCCGAACACCGCGATCAAGATGTCCGTGTCGATGAAGCGGCGGGGGTCGAGGCGCAGCGGCGGCTCGACGTAGGGGCCCGGGTCGGGCACGGGCCGCTCGTCGAACGCGTCGAACAACCTGCGGAAGAACTCGTAGGGCAGTTCCTGCGTGTTCTGCACGACGCCCGACAGGCCCTGGCTGCTGACGTTTCCGAAGACGCCGGTCCAGACCACCGTGAGATCGAGACTCGGGATGACGAAGACGTTCTGCATCCCCAGTCCCGCCATCGCGTACACATCGTCGGGCAGGAAGTCGGCGATCTCGGCGCAGCCCGCTCCGAGCCAGAACAGGTATCCGTAGCATTCGTTCGTGGGTGAGGGCGTGCGGGCCATTCGCAGATAGTCGGCGGAGACGATCCGCTCTTCGCCCCAGCGCCCGTCGTTGCCGACCAGGAGTCCGAGCTTGGCGAAGTCGTTCGGCGGAATCATCAGGTGCGCGTAGCCGTAGGTGTGCCCCGAGCGGTCCTTCGCCCAGAAGTAGTCGCCGCGGGGGATGCCGAGCGGATCGAACAGCTCCCGCTGCGCGAATTGTTGCAGTGGTTCGCCGACGGCCAGTTCCAGCACGTAGGCCAGCAGGTCGACGTTGCGCTGGCTGTAGGTGAAGACGGTGCCTGGCGGATTGTCCAGCGGCACGCCGAGCGCCTGCACCGCGCTGTCCGGGTCGATCGGGATCACGCCGGTGATGCCCTCGGTCAGCACACCCACCCGCATGCCGGAGGTTTCGGTGAGCAGATTTTCGGCGGTGATCGACCGGTGCTCCGCGTCGCCGAGCCGCGCGGGGAGGTACCGGTCTATTGGTGCGTCGAGATCGAGTTTGCCCTGATCCCAGGCGATTCCGGCGAGCAGGGAGACGACGCTCTTGGTCGAGCTCCAGATGTTCCACGCCACATTGCCGGTCTGGGCGTTGGTCGGCCCCTCGCCGATGAGACAGTTGTGCCGGAACACCTGCACGTTGAATCGGTTTCGTCCGGCCGCGAACGTCATCGCGTCGCGCACCTTCGTGGAATCCAGCCCCACTTGTTCCGGTGCCGCGCGTTCTAGATCGCGTCCCGAGGTGACCGCGCACCGCATATGGTCGTCAGGCGCGGCGACCGCGTTCACGGCGAAGAGATTGCCCGCCACCAGCGAAACCGCCGCGATTCCCGCCAGGAATCCACCGAAACGCCCCATGCGCAAAGGCTAGCGCTCTGCGGCGCATTCGCGCGGTCAACAGGCGGGGTTCGTGGCGGGAAACTGGACATCCGATTCGCGCATCGGTCCGGAAACGGACTCCATCGCTTGCCGATCGGCATGAGCGGTCAGGGGGATGATGGGGCTTCTCGACCGTAGCGCTTGCCCGATACGTACAACGCAGCGCCGATGACGAGCGCACCCAGACCGGAGAGGACGGAGCTGACGGGCAGTGAGAACCCGACCACGACGCAACCCACCGCGCCGACCGCTGGGATCCATCGGGGTGGGCGATTCTCCTCCACAGTCAGCGTGGCGGCGCAGATGTTGGCGATCAAGTAGTAGAACAGCACCGTGAACGAGGAAAAGCCGATTGCCGCGCGCAGATCGAAGAGCGCCGCGACCACGGCGACGATCGCGCCGACCACCAGCTCCGCGTGGTGTGGCACCCCGAATCGCGGATGCACGGCCGCGAGCGCACTCGGCAGATAACGGTCTCGTGCCATCGCGAGCACCGTGCGGGACACACCGAGGATCAACGCGAGCAGCGAACCGGCCGCCGCGAGCACCGCGCCGATCCGCACCACCGGTGCGGCCGCGGGAACGCCCGCCTCGCCGACCAGTCTTGCCAGCGGATCGGTTGCCTGTGCCAGGCCCGCGGAGCCGAGCACACTCAGCGCCGCCACCGCCACCAGCGCGTAGACCGCGAGGGCGAGTCCGAGCGCGATCATGACGGCGCGGGGAATCGTGCGCTGCGGTTCGCGCACCTCTTCACCGAGCGTGGCGATGCGGGCGTATCCCGCGAACGCGAAGAACAGCAGTCCCGCCGCCGTGAGGACGTCGCGGGGACCGATCCGGTCGGGCAACGCCGTTGCCGCCGAGTGCGTTCCGGACAGCCCGATCACGATCACCCCGGCGAGCACGGCGAGTACCGCCGCGACTATCACCCGAGTCGCGACCGCCGATTTCTGCACCCCCGTGTAGTTGAGGGCGGTAATCGCCACCACCGCGCCAACCGCCACGGCATGCGCCTGATCGGGCCATGCGTAGCTACCGACGGTCAGCGCCATCGCCGCACACGAGGCAGTCTTCCCCGCGACGAATCCCCAGCCCGCGAGATATCCCCAGAACGGTCCCAGCCGCTCCCGCCCATACACATACGTCCCCCCGGAGACGGGATACCGTGCAGCCAGCCGCGCCGACGACATCGCGTTGCAGTAGGCCAGCACCGCCGCCACCGCGAGCGCCACCAGCAACCAGCTCCCGGCCGAAGCCGCCGCCGGCGCCAGCGCCGCGAAGATACCCGCCCCGATCATCGACCCCAACCCGATGACCACCGAATCGGTGAGCCCGAGCCGCCGATGCAAGGTTCCATCCTGCGACGCCATGAGCAGCATCCTTCCGCATCACGCGCGCCACCGCAGAGCGAACTCGGCTCGATGAAGACCGCACCGTGCTCGGCCGAAACGAGTCGCCGCCGGGTGGTCTCGGCTCAGTACGCTCGTCGGATGATTGCGTGCGACGGTCTGTCCACTGGACCTCTCGACGCGAAAGAACTGCGCGAGTTCCTGCGGCGATGCTTCGCGGTCCCCGACTCGGAGATCTTCGTCAGCAGCGACGACCTCGTAGACGAGGCGCTCCGGAACGACCCCCGAGATGGCCCCTTCGCGGTCTTCTGCACTTATCGCCCGGTCGGCGGCGACTTCGCTGCGTCGTTTTCGATCAGTGCGGACCCCTCCACATCCGACCGGGCCGCGCTGGACAACTGGGAGCTGGTCGACCTGCTCGCCGCACAACTCGGCAGCGAGATCCTGTGCGGCTTCGGCGACGAGCCGCAACCATGGTTGTGGACACTGACCCGATCCGACGGCGCCCGCGTGCTGGTCCACCTCGACGAAGACTCCGACGGCGCCCCTGCGTGCCCGTGCCGATACGTCCACCGCAGGGTCGAATCGCTCCACTCCTGACCCGCACATTCTTCCGGACGCGGCAGGCTCGACAAGCCCGTCACCGACCCATCCAGCGGTTGTCGGCCAGCCTTCGAGTTCGGTGACCGGCGTGGTGTCGATCGCCTTACGGTACGACGATTTCCGTGGAGGCCGGGAGATTCGGCTTGTCGGTTCGCACGGTGAGCCGGACCCGTCCAGGCCCGGTGTCGGCGAGCACGATCGCCGGTGACAAGCGCTGGCCTGCCGGGATGAAGCGGCTGATGCTGCCGGTCTGGCCGGTGTCGAGGTTGTGCCAATCCACGATCGCCGTCACGTCGCAGGCGAGCAGCTGCGGTCCCCACTCGCCTACGGGTGAAAAGCCCTGCGTGATGCGCAATACCACCGAATGCACGGCCCCGGGAGCTTCGGAGTACTGGTAGAGGGGGCCGTCGAAGGCGGTCGCGCCCGTCGACAGGATGGCGGCGCACACGCCGTTCCCGAGTGTCAAGACCGGATTGAGGTTGAAGTCGGTCTTGGCGCAGGTGCGCGGTCCCACATTCGACCACCCCAGCTGGCATGGTTCACCGGCGTCGGCCGTGGCGGGCGCCGCGACGGCCATACCCGCGCCGACGAACGCGGCGACGGCGGTACTGAACAACGTGCGTTTCATGATCGATTCCCCTCATTGCCCATATATCGGTCATAGCCACTGTAGGAGTTCCCATGCGGCGGATCGGGTTCAGAGGCAGGCGTCGCATTCGAGCCGGCTTCGACCTCACTGACTGACGCGCGGCGGGCGAGATTCGACGAGTGTGCGGGATGCGAAGAAATGACAGCGCCGCCAGGTCCGAGAGGTCCTGGCGGCGCTGGAAGCTCGGACGCCGTGTCCGGCGTCACGATGGGCGTCGACGTCCCACAAGCGCCTCTCGGCGGGTGGTCGCTCGTAGCGACGAAGGGGTGCGGCCCGGGGCTGTCCGGACGCCGACAGGGGGTTCAACCACGAGGTCTCCGAACCTATTCCAGTGCGAATTTGTGATGCTCGCCACTTCGCGTCGTCATCGTTCGAGGTTGCGCCTCCCGTTGCGGCCTGTCGGCGCGATCCTGGCTCCGCACTTTTCTTGAGTGGTTCCAGACTATTTTCTTGACTTATTCCAGAATAGGATCAGAATCGAAGCATGCACACCAACGGCACCGCCCCACGTGAGTGGCTGCGCGCAGCGGGTTTGCGGGTCACCGCCCCGCGCTTGGCGGTACTGAACGTGGTCGCGCAGCGGCCGCATTCGGATGCCGACACGGTGGCTGCCACCGTCCGGGAAGCGCTGGGATCGGTCTCCACGCAGGCCGTCTACGACGTCTTGCACGCATGCGTGCGCGCCGGGATCCTGCGGCGGATAGAGCCAGCGGGCTCGTCCGCGCTGTACGAGACCCGGATCGGTGACAACCACCACCATCTGGTGTGCCGAAGCTGCGGTGCGGTCGCCGACATCGACTGCGCCGTGGGATCAGCCCCATGTCTGGCCCCTTCGGACGCTCACGGATTCGTGCTCGATGAAGCCGAGGTCGTGTTCTGGGGACTATGCCCGACCTGCCGTTCCGAGTAGCGGTCCACACCTTGACGCCCCGGGCAGCCCTCCCGGGACGATGTTTCACCAGCCGAGGAGTCCGTATGACCAAGCCGACCACCACGAACACCGGAATTCCGGTGGAGAGCGACAACGAATCACTCACCGCGGGAGCGCAAGGCCCCATCCTGCTGCATGATCACTACCTCATCGAGAAGCTGGCACACTTCAACCGCGAGCGGGTGCCGGAGCGCATCGTGCACGCGAAGGGCTCGGGCGCCTACGGTGAGCTGGTCGTGACCAACGACGTCAGCCGGTACACCAAGGCCAAGCTGTTCCAGCCCGGTGCGCGCACGGAGTCGCTGGCGCGCTTCTCCACGGTGGCCGGTGAGCAGGGCAGCCCGGACACCTGGCGGGACCCGCGCGGTTTCGCGGTGAAGTTCTACACCGAGGACGGCAACTACGACCTCGTCGGCAACAACACCCCGATCTTCTTCATCAAAGACCCGATCAAGTTTCCCGACTTCATCCGGTCGCAGAAGCGCCTGCCCGGCAACGGTCTTCGCGACCACAACATGCAGTGGGATTTCTGGACCCTGCGTCCGGAGAGCGCCCACCAGGTCACCTGGCTGATGGGCGATCGCGGCATCCCGAAGACCTACCGGCACATGAACGGCTACGGTTCGCACACCTACCAGTGGATCAACGCCGCCGGTCAGCGCTTCTGGGTCAAGTTCCACTTCAAGACCGACCAGGGCATCGAATTCCTGACCCAGGCCGACGCCGACCGGATCGCGGGCGAGGACGCCGACTACCACCGCAAGGATCTGTGGGAGGCGATCGAGCGCGGCGACTTCCCGAGCTGGACGGTGTACGTGCAGGTCATGCTGGTGGCGGAGGCCGAGGGTTACCGGTTCAACCCCTTCGACCTGACGAAGGTGTGGTCGCACAAGGATTACCCGCTGATCGAGGTCGGCAAGTGGACGCTGAACCGCAACCCGGCCAACTACTTCGTCGACATCGAGCAGGCCGCGTTCGAGCCGTCGAATGTCGTGCCGGGCATCGGTTTCTCGCCGGACAAGATGCTGCTCGGCCGGGTCTTCGCCTACGCCGACGCGCACCGTTACCGCATCGGCACCAATTACGCGCAGCTGCCGCCGAACCAGGCCAGGGCGGCGGAGGTGAACTCCTACTCCAAGGAGGGCGCCATGCGGTATCACTACAACGACCCGAATGTGCCGGTGTACGCGCCGAATTCGTTCGGCGGCCCGCACGCCGACCCCGAGCGCGCCCCCGACGGCGGCATCTGGGACTTCGATCCGACCATCGTGCGGGCGGGCTACATCCAGCACGCCGAGGACGGTGACTTCACCCAGGCGGGCGCCCTCGTGCGCGAGGTGCTCGACGAGGCGCAGCGCGAGCGGCTGGTGAACAACATCGTCGGCCACGTACTCGGCGGTGTGCGGGAACCGGTGCTCAGCCGGGTCTTCGAATACTGGAAAAACGTGGACACCGACCTCGGCAAGCGCGTCGAGGAGGGCGTGCGCGCCGGGCTCGAGAGCTCGAAGGGCTGATCCATCCACCGAAGGCAGGTGCGCCGAAGCGTGCACCTGCCTTCGGCGTGTCCGGCCGGACCGGAGATAGCCGTAGACAATCTCCGGTGAATCGCCCGACCGAAACCGCGACTCGGCGTCGCGCCCGCATCCGCCTTGCCGATCGGGCCCAGCCGCGGTGTCACGCGTTGTGCGTGGGCGCCGCCAAGGCGGACTCGGACGCCTTGGCGACCTCCATGTCGATCTCCTGAATCTGGAGTGTCACGCCGTCCGGATCGACGACCCGCACGCTGCGACCGAAGTCCTCGTCATGGATCTCGTAGTCGTAGCCTCGATCGTGCAGGCGTTTCGCGACCACTTCCAGCTTCTCGTCGGTCGCGAATCCGAGTTCGACGGATCCGGCCGGTCGCCCCTTCGACACCCTGAAATCGTGCAACCCGACCGCGCCGGCGTCGCCCGAGAGTTCAGCCCAGACGTCGAGGCTCGCGTCCGGATCGAGCGCCAGTCCGAGACCGGCGTAGAACTTCCGACACGCTTCCACGTCCGCGACGTACCTGATGGGCAGGACCCTGAGCATCTTCACCACTCCTTCTCGGAACACTCGGGACCGAGTATGGAGCCACCCCCGTGCGTGTGGGCCTTGCTGCCGGGGAATACGCCGGGATCCGGCACGCAACGCGGTCGACATGACGGATTCCGTCACGGCGCGCAGTCGAGCGAGAATTTCTACGACCTTATGTAGTGGACCTGGCCGGACCGGCGGCCAGGTTCGCTCACCTACAGCAGGCCCCACCAGTAGAGCAGGCTGGCCAGAATCCAGACCACCACGGTTTCCATCGTCGCTCCCAATCTCCTTGGCGCACTTGTCACCATCATCCCGTGATCCGGGGCCGTGCGGTAGGCGTTGGGCGGGTCACCAGTTGGTAAAGCTCTCTCACCTGCGGATTTGATCTTGCAAGGTGTTTTTAAGTGCGCGCTAAGCCCGCGCCTGCATTGTTTGTCCCACGGGCGGGACAAGCCCAGCACCACAGGTGCGAACCGGGGAACGACCTGTCTCGAGGGGTGACAGGTCGGACTTCGGGGGCGGTGTCCGCCGGGCCGGTCTACGAGGGGTGGCCGGCCCGGCGGGCCCGGGTCGCGGAGCGGTCGCTCACGCCGGCTCTTCCTGGAGCTGACCGGCAACGAGTTGCCGCTGCCGAAGGTAACCCACGAGCGGGCGGCACCGGGTCCGAAGGGGTATGGAATCAGCTGGGCCGACTGGAGGGCATCGGCCGGGCCCATCTGAAACCTGTTCTAGACAGTTGTCGTATTTTGTCTTATTGTCGATACATGGTTAACGTGGCGTATCGGACGGCTCCGGTTTTCGAACTTCGTTCCGGACCCACCTGGGTATCGCCGTGGGAGATGTACGCGGCGCTGCGTGCGCACGATCCGGTGCAGCACGTGGTACCGGCCGCGCGACCGGAGAACGACTACTGGGTGCTCACCCGGCACGAGCACGTGTACGCGGCGGCGCGCGACAGCGAGACGTATTCCTCGCGCGACGGGCTGACGGTGGAATACGGCGAACTCGACGAACTCGGCCTGACCGACAATCCTCCGCTCGTGATGCAGGATCCGCCGCAGCACACCGACTTTCGCCGGTTGGTCGCTCGCGGGTTCACGCCGCGCCAGGTCGAGGAGGTGGAACCGGTCGTGCGCCGATTCGTCCGCGAACGGCTGGACGACATCGCGGCCCGAGGCGGCGGTGACATCGTCGAGCTGCTGTTCAAGCCGCTGCCGAGCATGGTGGTGGCCTACTACCTCGGAGTGCCCGAGCGGGATCGGGCGAGGTTCGACGGGTGGACCGACGCCGTCGTCGCAGGCAGCATCGAGCGGACGAACGCCACAGCGCAGGCGGCATCGGCGGAGATGATGGGTTACTTCGCCGAGCTGATCAAACGCAGGCGCGCCGAACCGGGCGAGGACACCGTGTCACTGCTGGTCCAGGCGGGGATGGCCGCCGACGACGAGGACGTGCGCGGGCTGGTGCAGATTCTCGCCTACACCTGGACCATGGTCGCGGGCGGAAACGACACCACGACCGGCTTGCTGGGCGGCGCCGTGCAACTGCTGCAGCAACATCCGGACCAGCGTGCCGCGCTCGCCGCGGAACCGGACCGGATTCGCGTCGCGGTGGAGGAGTTCGCCCGGCTCACATCGCCGGTGCAAGGGCTCGCGCGCACCGCGACGCGCGATGTCGAACTGGCCGGAAAGACGGTGCCCGCCGGGCGCAAGGTGCTGCTGGTGTTCGGGTCGGCCAACCGGGACGAAGAGGCGTTCGGCGCCGACGCCGCCCACCTGGACATCGATCGGTATCCGCAGCGCATCCTCACCTTCGGGCACGGACCGCACCACTGTCTCGGCGCGGCCGCCGCGCGGATGCAGGCCCGGGTGGCATTGGAGGAACTGCTCGATCGGTTCCCCGAGTACGTGGTCGACATCGACGCGGTCGAGTACGCGAACGGCCCCTACGTTCGCAGGCCGACCACTGTGCCGTTCCGGTGCACGGCGTGACCACCCGCATGAGGGGCGATTGGCTGGCCGACGGCCGCGCCGAGTTGGCCGGTGAGCGCATCCTCGACGCGGTGCGCGCGTTGTTCATCGACAGGGGCGTCAGCGGAGTCGGCATGGCCGAAGTCGCCGACGCCGCGGGCTGTTCCAGGGCGACGCTGTATCGCTACTTCGAAAATCGGCAGGCGCTCTACCTGGCCTTCGCGGGCCGGGAGGCGCGTCAGCTGGTCGAGCGGGTGTGGCGCGCTCAGGCGGTCCCGACCAGCGCGGAGCCGGGGGAGCGGTTGCTCGACGTGTTGACCGCGCTGCTGGCAGAGGTTCGCAAGACGCCGCACTTGGCGGTCTGGTTCGAGCCGTCCAACGCGGGGATCGTGGCTCGGCTGGCGAATTCGCCTGGGGTGGTCGACGCGCTCGCCACGGACTTCGTCGCCGGGTTCCGTCCCGGGCTGCCCGCGCTCTCCGCCAGAAGGGTCGGTCAGTGGGTGGTGCGGGCGATGGTCTCGCTGCTGACGCTGCCCGGCGCGGACGAGGACGAGGAACGAGCGATGCTGCGCAACTTCGTGCTGCCGTTCCTGCTGGATGAGCGGACCGTTGTCGACTGATCGGTCGCGCCGCACGATTCTCCGCTCCTGGGGCTCGGACCTTCGCGTCCACAGTGTGGATCCCGGTAACGTCATCGACCGGAGCCGCGCGGAACTCCGGTCGAAACACGAGCCCGACGGCTCGCGGGACTCAGCTGCCTGCGGTCACCACCGCGTAGTCGGGCAGATCGTAGCTCTCGGTCTTGCTCAGCATTCGCATCATGACCGGTCGCATCGCCTTGGACATCATCAGCCTGCTGAGGGTGTAGCCCGCGCGAATGCCCAGGCGGGACTTGGGCGTCATCGCCCTCAGGCCGCCGGGCGGCAACTGCTGGGCCGTCGTCACGAACGGGCGCAGCACCTCTTCGTAGCGTGCCAGGCACGCTCCGGGATTGTCGGCGCGCGCGGCGAGTTCACCGGCGAGAACATACGCGCCCACCAGCGCCATCGCTGTTCCCTGCCCGGTGAGCGGTGAACCGCAGTATCCCGCGTCGCCGAGCAGGACCACCCGGCCACGGGACCAGCTCGGCATGTCGATCCGGGCCAGTTCGTCGAAGTAGAAGTCGGGCGCCTCGGACATCGCCGCCGCGATGCGAGCGGACTCCCAGCCGCCGCCGGCCAAGCGGTCGCGGATGAACCTCTGCTGGGCTGCGACGTCTCGGCGCAGCGCCGGGTTCGCCGCGGCGCGGATCACGACGAGAGCTTTGCAAGTGGCCGTGTCGGCGTCAGGGCGCATACCCACGCCGGTGGCCCCTAGCAGCGAATGCATCGTGAACCAGTGCGGCTCCAAATCTTCCGGCCGCGGCAGCGTGAAGAACGACATGTATCCGCCGAGATACGTCGAGAACTGCTCCTCGGGCCCGAAAGCCATCCGGCGGGTGGCGGAGTGCAGACCGTCCGCGCCGATCACGACGTCGAACCGCTCGACGGCGCCGGAGGCGAATGTCACGTCGACACCCGCGTCGTCCTGCCGCAGCGCGGTGATCCACTCGCCGTACCGGTAGTCCACCCCGCCCTCGGCGGCGAGCAGGTCGAGCAGCACCTGGCTGAGATCCCCGCGGGTGATCTCGATTTCGGCGACCCCGCCTTTGCCCTCGAACAACTCGGCGGACATGCGGAGGATCTCGCGGCCCTCGTCGTCGACGTACCTCATGCCGCGCTCGTCGAGCTGATATCCGCGGATGCCGGGCATCATGCCCATCCGCTCGGCCACCTCCCGGCTCGGCCCGCGCAGGTCGACGGCCTGTCCACCGGGCCGCGGCGCCGCGGCCCGCTCCACCACGGTGGCCGTGATACCGGACCGGAGCAGTTGCAGCGCAACGGCATTGCCGCCGATGCCACCGCCTGCGACGAGCACGCGGAGCTGGCTGCTTACGGACTTGGGGCTCATGGCTTCCTCGACTCCCACTGGGTTGACCGAATGTCTCAGACATATGTCTAACATGAACTGGCACAAATGTCTAGTACAAATGTCTAATCAGGCGGACCGAAAAATGGCCCATGGTGGCGAGGAAACTCCTCGCGACCATGGGCCATGGCGCGGCGCGGAAACTACGCGCTCTGCCGCAAATACCTCCGCCAGCTCGCGTAGTGGGTGATGTCGGTGGCGGCGCCGGCGGCATCGTGGGTGCAGGTGAAACCGACCACGTCGCGGCCGTCGGCGAGTTCGATGCTGGTCAGCGCCATGGGTGCGGGAAGCTCGGCGAGGAAGGCGCCCAATCCGGCGGTGGAGAGGCGGAAGAGTTCGCCCTCGATCGCAGCGCCCCGGCCCGGCCCGTGCCGCACCAGTCCGGGCTTGGGCGGGCTGGTGTCCAACGCGGTCAGGCGGTAGGCGTCGGTGGTTCGGATGCCGCCGAGGAAGCGGGCCCCGAGTCGCTCGAGCTGCCAGTGCAGTGGCTGCCCCCTCAAGTGCGCCCCGAAGACGGCCAGGTCGACGCCCCGCTCGACCAGCAGCGGCGCGCTCTCGAGGCCCACCAGGCGGGCGGCGAGGTCGACGGCGACCTGATCGGCGAAGGCGGGGGTGACCACCATGACTCCGAACGGCGCGGCGTCGGCGGTCGGTGCGCCGGGCACGGCGACGGCGGCCATGTCCAGCAGATTGCAGAAGTTGGTATAGGTGCCCATCCGGCGGTTGATCCCGATCGGATCGGCTCGCACCGCGGCGATACTCGGATGCTCGGTGGTCGTCGGCAACAGCAGTGCGTCGAAGCCGTGCAGCAGTTCGGCCGCCGCCGCCTTCGCGCGGGCCAGCGTATCGAGGTCGGCGGCGAATGACGGGCCGGTCTTGTTCCGCGCCGCGCCGATGATGGCGGCAACCGTGGGATCGGCTCCCGCGGGTCCGGTATCCAGGAACGCGCCGACCGCGGCGTAGCGTTCGGCGACGATCGCGCCGTCGTAGAGCATCAGCGCCGCATCGAGCAGGACGGAGATGTCGATTTCCTCGGCTTTCGCGCCGGTGTCGGCTACCGCGGCGACGGTGCGGGCGAACGCATCCCGATACGGCGCGCTGAGCGTGACCAGATCGTCGGCACGCGGTACGGCGATGCGCGGCGCGAGCGGGGCGGCCAGCAGGACGTCGGCGGGCCAGGTCCGGCTGCGCGGGTCGCGCGGTTCCGGTCCCACCATCACCGCGGCCGCGGCCACTGCCAGGTCGAGATCGGCCGCGAAGACTGTCACGGCGTCGAAATCCGCACAGGCGGGCACGGTTCCGTGCGCGGGGATCACCCCCAGCGTGGCCTTGATGCCGACTATCCCGTGCAATGCGGCCGGCACGCGGCCGGAACCCGCCGTGTCGGTGCCGATTCCGATGTCGGCGACGCCGAGCGCCACCGCCGCGGCGGAACCGGAACTCGACCCGCCCGACACCAGTTCCGGGTCGAGGGCGTTGCGAACCGCGCCGTACGGGCTGCGCGTGCCGACCAGCCCGGTGGCGAACTGGTCCAGGTTCGTCTTGCCCAGCACCAGCGCGCCCGCCGCGGTCAGCCGTTCGATCGCCGCCGCGGTGACCTCCGGCAGGTAGGCGAACTCCGGGCAGGCCGCGGTGGTGGGCAGGCCTGCCACATCGATGTTGTCCTTGACCGCCACCAGGAGTCCGGCCAGCGGCAAGGAATCTCCGGCGGCGAGCCGCCGGGCGAGGGCGGCCGCTTCGGCGGCGACCTCGGCTTGCGGTCGCAGCGTGATCCACACCTCCGGCCGATCGACTTCGGCGATCCGCCGATAGGCGGCCGCGACGCGTGCGACGGGGTCGGTTGACGTGCTGCCCAGGACGCCTGCGGCCATTCAGTCGACTCCGATCACTACTAGTGGCGTCCCCGGCTCCACCTTGGCCCCGGGGGCGGTCAAAACCTTCAGCACGGTGCCCGCGCAGGGACTGTGCACTGGTAGTTCGAGTTTCATCGCCTCCAGGACCGCGACCGGCGCACCGGCCGTGACCTTTTGCCCCGGCCGCACTTCCACCCGCCAGACATTGCCGATCATCGGCGCGGTCACCACGGTCGCGTCGGCGGGCAGGTCGGCCAAAGGGTCATCGATCGGTGCGGCGACGGGTGCGACGGTGGTGCGTTCGAATTCTCCCGCTGCCCGCCACGCGGCCTTCTCCGCCTCGAACGCGGCGGCCTGCCTGGTCTCGAACTCGGCGATGGAGTCGGCCTCGTTCCGCAGCAGCCGCATATGGTCGGCGAGCGCGAAATTGCCCTCGCTCACCTCGGCGTCGAACCTGCCCGCCTCGGCCGCCGCGCGATATTCGAGTAACTGATCCGCGCCGACCGGCTCCCATACGACGCGATCGAAGAATCGGAACAGCCAGGGCGTGCCCGCTTCGAACGGCGCGGACTGCCGGTAGCTGGACCAGATCGGCACCGTGCGGCCGATCAGCTGGTAACCGCCCGGGGAGGCCATGCCGTAGACGCACAGGTACTTGCCGCCGATGCCGACGGCGTCGGACGGGGTCCAGGTGCGCGCCGGGTTGTATTTCGTGGTGACCAGGCGGTGTCGCGGATCGAGTGGAATCGCCAGCGGCGCACCGAGATACACGTCACCCAGCCCCAGCACCAGATATTCGGCGTCGAACACGGCGGTACGCACGTCCTCGACGCTGTCGAGCCCGTTGACGCGCCGGATGAATTCGATGTTGGACGGCAGCCAGGGCGCCGTGTCGCGCACACCGCTGCGGTAGCGGTCGATCGCTTCGGCGATGGACGGGTCGTCGAACGACAGCGGTAGCCGGATGGTGCGGCTCGGCACCACCAGATCGGTCGTGGCGGGCAGCGCGAGTTCGAGTTCGGCCAACGCACCGAGCAAGCGATACCGCGGCAGCACCTCGGGGTCGAAGTGGATGTGCAGGGAGCGGACGCCGGGGGTCACGTCGAGTATGCCGGGCAGCCGGGCGCCCGCGAGGGCTTCGGCCAGCGCGTGCACCCGCATGCGCAGCCCGAGATCGAGCACCATCTCGCCGTATTCGACCAGGATGTTGTCGTCCCCGCCGCGCAGGTACCGCACCTGCGGACGGTCCTGTCGCGCTTCCACGCCGCCGAGAATGCCTCGGTCACGCAGGGCCGCGCGGGAGTCGGTGACCAGATCCGGCACGCGGCTGCTGCCGGACGCCCGCAACGCCGCCGCCTTCTCGTCGTCGACCGGTACGAAGCGCACCGAGTCGCCGGGACGCAACTGGCCCATCCGCCAGCGATGCGCGGACACCACGGTCAGCGGGCAGGCGAAGCCACCGAGGCTGGGGCCGTCGGGTCCGAGCAGGATGGGCGTGTCGCCGGAGACGTTCAGCGCGCCCACGCTGTAGGGGTTGTCGTGCAGATTGGACGGGTGCAGCCCGGCTTCGCCGCCGTCGGTGCGCGACCAGGCCGGCTTCGGGCCTTCCAGCCGGATGCCGGTGCGGTTGGCATGGCTGCCGACCCGCCACGGGTGCGTGCAGAACTGAGTCATGTCGGCGTCGGTGAAGTACGCGGGCGAAGTCTGCGGACCGACACCGACCGCCAGCTGCCAGTCGTGGGTGAATCGCGGCCGGTCACCCGGCGGCACGGCGGCGGGAGTGCCGAGTGCGTCGTTCGGGGCGATGCCGAGTACGTCGCCGGTGGCCACCGCTTTGCCGGTCACACCGCCGAAGCCGCCGAGGGTGAAGGTGGCCGCACTGCCGTGATAGAGCGGCGCATCGATGCCGCCGCGCACCGCCAGATAGGTGCGCAGACCGGTGTCGGTGGGTGCGCCGATATCCAGCACCGCGCCCGCGGCCACGGTGACGGGCTCCCACATGGCCACCGGATGGCCGTCCACCGTGACGGGCGTCGGCGCACCGGTGACGCACACGACGGTGGTGTCGGAAAAGTGCAATCGCGGCCCCTGCAGAGTGCATTCGAGTGCTGGGACACCGATCGGATTGCCGACCGCGCTGTTGGCGAGGGTGAAGGAGAGATCGTCCATCGGACCGGACGGCGGAATGCCGACCTGCCACAGTCCGATTCGGCCGGGGTAGTCCTGCACCGTGGTCATGGTTCCGCCGCGGAGCACGTCGATGCGGCGGCCGACCGGGCGGATGTCGGCGAGTGTGGTGGTGGTGTGCTCGATACGCAGCACCCGGCCGTCGCGGGCGGCTCGGCGCAGTTGCGGCAGATTCGTCTGCACGCCGTAGACACGGGTCGCGGTGAGCGCGGTGCGCAACGCCGCGAAGGCGTCCGTGCGGCTCGCGCCGGAGCTGATCACCTTGGCCAGGAGCGGATCGTAATACGGACTGACATCCGAGCCGGTGGCGATCCACGTGTCGACCCGGACGTCGTCCGGGAACCGCGCTGCCGTGACCAGACCCGCGCTCGGGCGGTAATCGTGGCCGGGATCTTCCGCGTAGACGCGCGCCTCCACGGCATGGCCGGTGATCGGCGGCCCGCTGTCGGGCTGTTCGTCCACCATCGAAGTGTCGCCACCGGCCAGGCGCAGCATCCATTCCACCAGGTCGACGCCGGTGACCGCCTCGGTGACCGGGTGCTCGACCTGAAGGCGGGTGTTCATTTCCAGGAACGACGCGGTGCCGTCGTCGGCGTCGTAGACGAACTCCACCGTTCCGGCCGAGCGGTACCCGACCGAACGGGCGAGTTCCCGGGACACGGAGAGCAGGTGCTCGGACAGTTCCGCGGGCAGTCCCGGCGCGGGCGCCTCCTCGATCACCTTCTGGTTGCGGCGTTGCAGCGAGCAGTCCCGGGTGCCGAGGCTGATGACGCGGCCGTGCCCGTCGCCGAACAGCTGCACCTCGACGTGTCTGGCCCGTGCGACGAAACGTTCCAGGAAGACACCGGTCGAACCGAAGTTGGCCGCCGCGATGCGCCGCACGCGCTCGTAGGCCGCGCGCACCTCGTCCGCGCCGAAGCACGCCCGCATACCGATGCCGCCACCGCCGCCGACCGCCTTGAGCATCACCGGGAACCCGATCCGATGCGCCTGCGCCACCGCGTGATCGGCCGAATCGAGCAGGTCGCTGCCCGGCACCAGCGGCACGCCGACGGCGCGTGCGGCCGCTCGGGCGGTGTGCTTGTCACCGAAAACGCGCAGTTGCTCGGGCGTCGGTCCGACGAACGCGATTCCCGCGCCGGACACCGCGGTGGCGAAATCCGCGTTCTCCGAGAGGAAACCGTAGCCGGGGTGAATGGCGCCCGCTCCGGTCGCCAGCGCCGCCTCGACCACCAGGTCGGCCCGCAGATAGGACTCCGCCGCCGGGCCCGGACCCAGATGCACCGCGACGTCGGCCATTTCGACGTGCGCGCCACCGACGTCGGCATCGGAGTACACGGCGACCGTCTTCAGGCCGAGCGCCTGGGCCGTCCGCATGACGCGGCAGGCGATCTCGCCGCGGTTGGCGACGAGCACCGTATCGAAGCTGAGCCCCACAACCGCTCCTTGCTAGTCCGTGGCCAGCGACATGGCCGCGATCGCGCGGGTGACCCGTTCGAGCACCACATCCAGCGATTCACCGATGTGCGTGTGCAGCAGCCGATAGGCGAGCGGGAGGTCGTCGGCCAGAACGGCCTCCAGGATGCCCAGATGCTCGGCGATGGTGGTCTCGATCCGGTTGTTGACCATGAAGTCGTACATGCGCACGTGACGAATGCGGGAGTTCACCGCTTTCAGCGCCCGCACCATCTCGGTGTTGCCCGCCGCGGTGAGCAGCGTGACGTGGAATTCCTCGTCGCGAACCACGAAACCGGGCTCCTGTTCGGGCGGGTCGGCGCGCAGCTCCAGCCACGCGGCGCGCTCGGACTCCAGCAGCTCCCGATCGTGCGTGACCGCGGGATTGGTCATCACGCGCTGAAGACCGCCCAGCTCCAACGTGATTCGCAGCTCGTACAGGTCGCGGATCAGTGGAATGCTGGGCCGCACGGGGCTGAAGCCGTATTCTTCTCGCTGTAGTAGTCCATCCGAGCACAGGACGGTCAGCGCTTCGCGGATCGGCGTGCGCGAGATGCCGAATCTGGCCGAGAGTTTCGGCTCGGTCAGCCGCTCACCGAACTTGATGTCCCCGTTCATGAGCTCGCTGCGCAGGGCCGCGTACACCACGTCGCGCAGCGGTCTGCCCGCCGCGTCCGCCAGAGTGGCTATCCGTGTCGACATGGCTGTATACGCTATTGACCTCGAATTTCGGTGACGTGTCCGGAAGTTATCGCCGCGTTAGGGTCTGCTCACCGCGCAGGTCGCAGCGCTGTGCCCGGCGGGCGGGGCGCCGCGAAACGGAATCCGGTGCCGGACCGACAGAGTTGTCGAACCGGTCATCGATCAGTGAAGCACCAAGGAGACGGTATGAAGCGCAGCACGAAGTTCGCCGGAGCACTCGCCGCCGTGGCAGTCGCGCCGGTCATCGCGGCCGGTAACGCGCAAGCCGACCCCGGCACGGTCTACTTCGCTACGGGCAGCACGAACTGCGCCATTTTCGGGAACGGCTCCGTCGGGTGTGATTTCGGTTATCCCCTGCACCTGAGCTACTACGTCGGCAACACCTACATTCCGGTGCCGGTGCGCGTCAGCGAGATGGTGATCGACCAGCCCTGGCTGCCCGCGCATCCCACCTTCGACCCGGGCACGCCCTACACGCTGCCGGGCGGCAATCCCAGCATCCACGACCTGAAGACCGGCTCGGGGCAGTGGGGTCCGATCATCGAGCACGCGGGAGTGTCCTGCCAAGTCGGCTTCCACGGGAGCTTCGGCTGTACGGCGATGGGCCGCGGGTTCACTTCCTACGGCGGTACGGTCACGGCGTGATCGTGTGCCTACGCGCCCGCTGTCGGCGGCGGGCGCGTAGGCGGGGGTCTATCGCGGCGAGCCGGTCTCGTTGATCCGGATGACTTGCGCGTTCACGGTGCTCGCCCCGTCTCCGGCCAGGTAGGCGACCACCGCCGCCGGATCGGCCGGGCTCAGCGCGGCGAGTGCGGTCTCGAGTTCCGCGTTGTCGGTCGTGCCGACGCCGTAGCTGACCGTGTTGACGGTGATCCGCCGCGGCACGAAGTCCGGGGCCACGGCCTGGCCGAGTTGCTCGACCGCGCCGCGCGTCGCGTCGTGCACCGCGCCGCCCGGGTCGGCGGGATCACAGACGTTGATGATCCGGCCTTCGTCGGCCAGGTGCTGCGAGGCCAGCTGCAAGCCGTGGAACACGCCCTTCACCGTCGCCGCGAAGCCGCTGTCGAATGCTTCCGAGGTCAGCTTGGGGAACGGCTCGGACTCCGGCACCGCCGCGGTGTTGACCAGCAGGTGCCAGCCGCCGCATTCGTCGAGCAGCGCCTGCACCAGCTCCTCGTACTCGCCGCGATCGGCGACGTCCGCCGCGAGGGCCAGCGCCTTGCCGCCGGCTTCGGTGATCTCGCCGACCACCTCCGCGGCAGGCTCCGGGAAGTGTGGATGGTGAATCACTACCACAGCGCCTTGCGCGGCAAGCGTTTTCGCGATCGACCTGCCGATTCCGGTGTAGGCCGCCGTAACCAGCGCGGTTTTCCCGGACAGCGGTTTGTCCGCGGGCAGGCTATCGACGGGCTTGCTCATCTGCCGACCTTTCGTCGATTGCGGGGAATCCTGTTTCAGCGATGGTATTCCCGCTCACGGACCGATGACCCCTCCGGACGACCATTGATCCTCTTCGTGTCGTCGGTACTTTCTCGGTTTCGAGAGCAGAACCGGCGGCCGCGATCGCCGCCGTATTGCCTACGCGTCGACGAAAAGGTCGTTGGCCAGCGCACCGTCACCGGGAACCACGCGGTAACGGTCGAGATCGGTGATGCCGTTGGCAGTGAGGACGTCCTCATCGAGCAGAAGCTGACCGGTATGTGTCGCGGCGGGGCTGGTCACCATGAGCAGGGCGGCGTCGGCGCAGATGTGGGCGGTGCGGGACGCGGCGACGGCTTCCTCGCCGCCGAGCAGATTGCGCACCGCGGCGGTGTCGATCTTCGTGCGTGGCCACAGCGAGTTGACGGCGATGCCGTATGGCCGGAATTCGTGCGCCAAACCGATGGTGGCGATGCTGACACCGTATTTGGAGACGGTGTAGGCGACGCCGTTGCCGACCCATTCGGGATTCATGTTGAGCGGCGGGGAGAGCGTGACGATATGCGGGTTCCGACCGGCCCCGGCCGAGACGCGCAGATGCGGGAGAGCCAGCTTCGACAGCAGGAACGGGGCGCGAAGGTTCACAGCTTGCATGTGGTCGTAGCGCTGCATGCCGATCTGCTCGGCGTTGGTCAGATCGACCGATCCGGCGTTGTTGAGCAAGATGTCGATGCCGCCGAACCGATCGACGACCTGGTCGACCACCTCGGTCATCGCCCTGTCGTCGCGGACGTCCGCCACCAGCGGCAGTACGTCGCCGCCGGCGGCCTCGACCCGAGCCGCGGCGGTGTGGATGGTGCCGGGCAGTTTTGGGTGCGGCTCCTGCGTGCGGGCGACCATCGCGACGTTCGCGCCCTCCGCCGCGAACCTGATCGCGATCGCCAGGCCGATACCTCGGCTGGCGCCGGTGATCACGGCGGTCTTGCCGGTGAGCAGACCCTCGACTGCGGCGGATGGACGGCTGGGTCCGTTCATAGCTGTTGCTGCCCTTCGGTTCTGGGTCGATCGTGCTCCGAGGCTAACCGGCGTTCAAGGGAAGCGGGAGCGGTTCGGCGGCCACAGCGGCGGCCGGTCTGCACCGGTCGATCCACGCCGCGCGGAGTGCCGCGAGTTCGCTGCCTCCGGACCGTCCGTCCACAGAAGGGCTCCGATGGCGTCCTGGTGAGCTGATTCCGGGCTGATGCTGCCTTTTCGCTGCCTACCGGCATCGGCATCACTCCGGGTGTCCCTGGCAACGGAGAAGGCCCCTGACCATGCGTACTGGTCAGGGGCCTCCCCGTCGTCTCAACCACGAGTCGGGGTGACAGGATTTGAACCTGCGACCTCTTCGTCCCGAACGAAGCGCGCTACCAAGCTGCGCCACACCCCGTGATGCGAACCTGGAGTAGCTTACAACAGGGGGACGCGAGACGTTAAACCGGCAGGTCAGTCAGCCTGCGAGGGGGCGGATGCTGGTGAAGATGCGCTTGGCGGTCTCGGCGTCGAGTGCGTTCGGGACGCCGGTGTCGGCGGCGATCACCATGACGAAGGTGCCGTTGTCGTTGGGGAACGCGGCGGTGTAGACGGAGTACGCCTTCGCGCAACCCGGCTTGGCGTCGGCGACGGTGCCTTTGGTTTCCACGAACATGCCGTGCTGGGATCCGTCCAGCGACGCCAACGGCATGGGCAGGCCCGGTGTGCCGCCGGGCGTGGCCTTGTAGGCGAGCGTGGCGGTCCGCGTGCCGAGCTCGGTTGCCGCTCGACCCGGGTCGGAGGTGTCGGAGCCGGTGAGGAAAGCGACGGTTCGCGTGGAGCCGGGGCAGTAGCCCTTGCCTTCGCTGGCCAAGCCCTTACCCACGACGGCGTTCGGCGGTTCACCGAAGCCGCCGATGGTGTTCTGCGGGGCGATCGTCCAGTCGGCGGGCACGTCGTAGGCGGCGCCGCTGTCGGGCGCTCGTACGACCTGGTAGCCGGGTATGAGCGGGGTTTTGTCGCCTTGCCCCCGCGCGGTCGTCGTCGGGGCTGGTTTGGTCGTCGTCGTCGTCCGGGCGGGCGAGCCCGCCGTAGTGGTGAGCGCGTTCACCATCGAGGGCGAGCCGGCCTGTGCGGGATCGTCTGTCTTCATAGTGGTCAAGGCCACCGCGCCGGCGACGAGACCCGCCACCAGCAGTACGGCCAGACCGGCCGACAGAACGATCTTCCCCTTGCCGCTCCCGCCCGGACGGTTCGGCTGTGGCGGCGGTCCGCCGAAGCCGTCATGGGGGCCGTAGGGCTGATACCGACCACCTGGCGCGGCGCCGTACTGCCCCGGTCCTCCCGGTGGTTGCCACTGCAAGGTCTGCGCCGGTCGGCCGAACCGGTCGGCGCTCGGATAGCCGAGCAGGGTCGGCGCGGCGTCGCCGGGACTCGGCCCCCGCCCCCCGAACGGAGCGGGCTGGTCGAGCGCGCCGAGCGGCTGCCCGAGCATGGTCGGATCGTCGCGCCCGGGCGCGACGGGAGTCGGCTCGGACTGCGGCGGCCACTGCCCGGCCGGTCGGAGAGACGGGCGGAGCACGGTCGGGTCGTCGCGTCCGGGCTGCGGGCCGTCCAGTGACTGGGAGAGCATGGTCGGATCGGCCTGTCCGGAAGTGTTCGACGCCGGACCACCTGCCCATGACGTGGCGGGGTCACTCTGCCCGCCGGGTCGCCACTGAAGGGTGGGCGCGGTCTCGTCGTTCGGTGGCCACTGCATGGTGGGGTCGGGCTGCCGAGGATGAGACGGCGCGCCTCCGGCTTCCGGCTGCCACCGGGACGTCGGGGCATGCTCGTTCGGATCCACAGGACGCTGCCCAGCATCATGGCCGGAGGATTGTTCCTGCCCACCACGCTGCCAGGGCGTGACAGCGGGGTGCGGGGGTTCGTCGTACCCGCCCGGCTGCCACTGCGACGACGGTGGCGGGACGTCGGATCGGTCCGGTGCGATCGGAGGCGTCACGAGGTTCGGCCGCCACGTGGCATCGGCGTCGTCCGGGGCGGGTACGGGCACGAGATGCGGGCGGTCGATGGGTTGCTGCCCTGCCGTGGGTGGCCCGGCGGGCCGCCCCGGGTTCGTCGGGCCGCGCCGGTCGTCGAATCCACTCACAGTTGTCCCCTACCTGCCACACGTCTCGGCAGGGGACCTTAGCGGGCCACGGCCTCCGATGCCGACACCCCGTGGCCCGTGTCGGCCACCGGCCGCTTCGGAGGCGCGGCCACCAGCGTCAACAAGGTCGCCTCCGGGCGGCAGCAGAATCGGTACGGCGCCCACGGGGAGGTGCCGACGCCCGCGGAGACGTGCAGCTGGGTGTGCGCACCCCACTTCGACGGACCCTTCACCCGGGACCGGTCGATCCCGCAGTTGGTGACCAGTGCGCCGTAGCCGGGCAGGCACAGCTGGCCGCCGTGGGTGTGCCCGGCCAGCACCAGGTCGTAGCCGTCCTCGGCGAAGCGATCCAGCACTCGGGGCTCGGGGGAGTGGGTGAGGCCGATCCGCAGATCGGCCAGCGGGTTCGGGGCGCCCGCGACGGTGTCGTAGCGGTCGCGTTGCAAGTGCGGATCATCGACACCGGCGGTGGCGATGCGGATGCCCGCCACCTCCAGATCGCGGCGCACGTGCGTGAGATCGAGCCAACCGCGCTCGGTGAAGGCCGCGCGCAGGTCTTTCCAGGGCAGCGGCGCGCCGTAGGTGCGGCGGTGATCCTTCTTGAAGTACTTCAGCGGGTTCTTCGCCACCGGCGCGAAGTAATCGTTGCTGCCGAAAACGAAAAGGCCTGGGCGGGAGAGCAATCCGCCGAGGGCCTGGACCACCGCGGGCACCGACTTCTGGTGCGAGAGGTTGTCGCCGGTGTTGACCACCAGGTCGGGTTCCAGCCGGTCCAGCTCCCGCAGCCACTGCTGCTTGAGCTTCTGCCCCGGCATCATGTGCAGGTCACTGAGGTGGAGCATCCGCAGCGACGACGACCCCGGCGCCAGCACGGGCATGGTCGCCTCCCGTAGGACGAAGGCGTTGCGTTCGACCAGCGAGGCGTAGCCGATTCCGGCCACCGCGGCCCCGGCGGCTCCCAGCGCGGTCGTGCGGACAGCAGAGGTCGAGATCACGGGCATTTGCCCAGCATAGGTGACCTCACGCGGGAGCGCCGAGTGTGTTTACGCACAAGCGCCCCGTTCGCGGCGGGAATTCGCGCGACGCGGCAAATGTAGTGGGACCGCCGCGCCGCAGCGGCTACCGTGAGCGGCATGTCGGAACTCAAATCGCAGCTGCGCGCGGACTTGACCGCCGCGATGAAAGCCAAGGACACGCTGCGCCTTTCCACATTGCGGATGCTGCTGTCGGCGATCCAGACCGCTGAGGTCGCCGGCGCTCAGGCGCGTGAACTCACCGACGCCGAGGTCGTCTCCGTGCTGCAGAAGGAGGCGAAGAAGCGCAACGAATCCGCCGAGGTCTACACGCAGGCCGGGCGCGGCGAACTGGCGGCGAACGAGCATGCCGAGTCGCGCATCATCGAAGAGTATCTGCCCACCCAGCTGAC
Organism: Nocardia sp. CY15; assembly: GCF_009829295.1. Taxonomy (NCBI): domain Bacteria; kingdom Bacillati; phylum Actinomycetota; class Actinomycetes; order Mycobacteriales; family Nocardiaceae; genus Nocardia; species Nocardia sp. CY15. The sequence continues at coordinate 15,078 of NZ_VUOT01000022.1, read as the reverse complement.
CGACGCCGAGGTGGCCGATCTCGCCGACACCGCCATCGCGCAGGTCGCCGAGGAGATCGGTGAGCGTCCCGGGATGCGCCAGATGGGCCAGGTCATGAAGATCGCCACCGGGCTCGCCGCGGGCAAGGCCGACGGCTCACGCGTTTCGGCCGCAGTGAAAGCGCGGCTGTAGGACAACAGCGAGAAAGGGGCCGCGAACCATGTGGTTCGCGGCCCCTTTCTCATGCTCAGCGCGGAATCGGGATCGGGATCGGGATCGGTGGCAGCCGCGGCGGTAGCGGCAGCCCCGGCAATCCCGGCGGCGGTGGCGGCGGGCCCGGCGGCGGCGCGGCCCGGACGGTGCCGTCGCTGATGTACAGCGTGATAACCGAGCCGGGAATCGCCGACCCGTTCGGCGCGGTACCCATCACGGTGCCCTTGGGACGATCGCCCGCGCCGGTCACCGGCGACACCTGGAAGCCCGCCGCGACCAGCTTGGCGGTCGCCTCACCCTGGGGCATGCCGACGACGTCGGGCACCTGGGCGTTGTTCGCGCCGCGCACGTACTTGTCGTCCAGCGGCGGCAGTGCGGGCGGCGGGAACAGCGGTATCACCGGTTTGACCGCGTTGAACCAGGTGCGCGCCGGTTCGTTACCGCCGAACAGGTTGCCGTCGCCGCAGTTGCGCAGCGGGAAGGAGCAGATCTCACCGGGAGTCGGGCTGTCACCGTAGACGTACACCGCGGCGGCGAGCGAGTTGGTGAACCCGAGGAAGGCCGAGGAGCGGTGACTCTCGGTGGTACCGGTCTTGCCCGCCATCGGAAGGTTCCAGCCCACCGACTGGGCCGCGGCCGCCGCCGTACCCGAGGTGTCGTCCTTGCTCATGGCGTTGGCGAGGGTGTTCGCCAGACCGGGCTCGACGACCTGTTCGCAAGCCTGCTGCGTCAGCGGCACCTGCTTGCCCTGGCGGTCGATGACCTCCTTGATCGGGTTCGGCGGGCACCATCGGCCGCCGGAACCCAGCGTCGCGGCGACGTTGGACAGCTCGAGCGGGTTGATCGCGACCGGGCCCAGGGTGAACGAGCCGAGGTTCTGGTCCTTGATCATGTCGGCCAGGCTCTGGTTGCCGTGGCCCGAGCTGCCCGCTTCGGTGAACGAGCGCATACCGAGCCGGACCGCCATGTCCACGGTCGGGGTGACGCCGACGGCCTGGATCAGCTTGACGAAGGCGGTGTTCGGCGAGGTTGCCAGCGCTTCGGTCACCGACATGGGCGACTTGTACCGGCCCGCGTTCTCGACGCAGTAGGTGGCGGGCGGGCATCCGCGCGCACCACCGTTACCCATGCCCTTGGCCTCGAACCGGCCGGGCACCTCCAGCTGGGCGTCGATGCCGAGCCCTTTCTCCATGGCCGCGGCGGTCGTGAACACCTTGAAGATCGAGCCCGCGCCGTCACCGACCATCGAGTACGGCTGCGGCTGCACGGTCTCGCTCGCGTCCCGGTTGAGGCCGTAGGTGCGACTGCTGGCCATCGCGAGCACCGGATGCGAGTCCTGCCCCGGCGCGACCACGGACATGACCTCTGCGATGTTGTCCAGATCGGGGTTCGCCGCGTCGGTCACCGCTCGCTTCACCGAGTCCTGCACGGCCGGGTCGAGGGTCGTCCTGATCAGGTAGCCGCCCTTTTCGATCTGCTCGCGACTGATGCCCGAATTGGCCAGATACTGCAGCGCGTAGTCGCAGAAGAAGCCACGGTCGTTGGCCGCGATGCAGCCGCGCGGCAGGCCCTTGGGCTCCGGCAGCACGCCCAGCGGCTTGGTCTTGGCCTCGCGGAACTCCTCGGCGCGGCTGGGGATGTTCTGGATCATCGTGTCCAGCACCGTGTTGCGCCTGGCCAGCACGCCGTCCGGGTTGGTGTAGGGGTTGAGCTTGGACGAGCTCTGCACCATGCCCGCCAGCATCGCGGCCTGCGACACGTTCAGCTCGGCCGCGTCGATGCCGAAGTAGGTCTTCGCGGCGTCCTGGATGCCGTAGGAGGAGTTACCGAACGGGACCAGGTTGAGGTACCTGGTCAAGATCTCGTCCTTGGTCAGCTCGCGGTCCAGCGTCAGGGCCATCCGGATCTCCCGGATCTTGCGGGCCGGAGTGGTCTCGATGGCGGCCCGGCGCTCGGCGTCGGTCTTGGCGACCACCAGCAGCTGGAAATTCTTCACATACTGCTGATCCAGTGTCGAGGCGCCTTGCTGGACCTCGCCGCTGGTGGTGTTGGTGAGGAATGCGCGCAGCGTGCCCTGCCAGTCGACGCCCTCGTGCTCGGCGAAGCGGCGGTCCTCGATGGACACGATCGCCAGTTTCATGTCGTTGGAGATCCGGTCGCTGGGGACCTCGAATCGGCGCTGCTCGTACAGCCAGGCGATCGGATTGCCCGCCGCGTCGACCATGGTCGAGACCGCGGGCACCGTTCCCTCGACCAGCTCCGCGGAGACGTTGTCGACGGCGTCGGCGGCACGGTTGGAGACGAACCCGAAGCCGCCGGCGAGCGGGAACAACAACCCGGCGACGAGCACGGAGGCCAGCACGCAGCTGCCGGCCAGCCGCGCGAGCGTATGTGTGATCGGCACGAAACAAGACTACGGGTTGCCATTCGAGCGTTCTTGGCGGCGTTTGTCCGGAGCCCGGAACTGCTTGTTCGCGAACCGGAATGGGCGTGTCGCGCGATCGCGCTCGGCGTGTCGTACGACGGCCCATGGGCAATCTGCCTGCCCGTCCAGTGCGGGCCCGGCTTTGCAGGGACGGACGTACCAAAAAATCTCGAGGTGGTCTTGCGCAAGCGCCATACCTTTACCTAGATTGAGAACCCAGTGTGATAGAGCTAACACTCAAAGTGGAATGTGGTGCACTTCGCAGCGGGGTTTGGGTGCTGCGTGGTGACAACGCGATTCTGGAGCGCCGTTGACCCGGTGTTCGGACTGCAAAGGGGCACACCAAATGCACATGACAACCCCCATCGCTCGATTGGACGTGGAGCAGGCCGAAGCAAGGATCGCCTGGGTAGCCCAGGCCCGATGCAAGGAAGTGGATCCCGATCAGTTGTTCGTCCGCGGCGCGGCGCAGCGCAAAGCGGCGACGATCTGCAGGCACTGCCCAGTGCTCATGCAGTGCGGTGCCGACGCGCTCGACAACCGCGTCGAGTTCGGTGTGTGGGGCGGCATGACGGAGCGGCAGCGCCGCGCCCTGTTGAAGCAGCATCCGGAAGTGACCTCGTGGGCCGATTTCTTCCAGGCCCAGCGTCAGCATCAAGTGGCGATGTAGGTCGATGGAGGTCGATGTAGACCGGCAAAACCGAAACGGAGCCCGCGCGAGCGGGCTCAGTTTCGTTTCAGGACCACTATTTTCGTTCGGAGCAATAGCGGATTCGCCTAAGTATCAGGCGGTCGCGCGGGTCGTGCCGGTGAGCTGATCGCCGACGACGCGCAGCGCGTCGAGGTCGGACACCTCGAACGGAAGCGCGGTGACCGAGACGATCGGCACGCGCGGGTGCGCGCCCGTGAAGCGGTGGAGCAGGTGTTGCTCCCGCTTGTCGGTGGCGACCCGGCGGGCGTGCACACGCAGCACCGCCGCGGTGAGCGGATCGGAGTCCGCCACCTGGTCGGCGGCGGTGAGGGCGTGATCGGCCGGCAGCGTGCTCAGCGCCGGATGCGTGCGGTTGAGCACCAGGCCCGCCAGCGGCATTCTCTCGGTCGAGAGGCGATCGACGAAGAACGAGGCCTCCCGCAGCGCGTCCGGTTCCGGCGCCGCCACCACGAGAAAGTGCGTGCCCGGCTTCGACAGCATCGCGAAGGTCCGCTCCGCCCGTTCCTGGAAGCCACCGAACAGCGACTCCAGCGATTGCAGGAAGTTGGACGCGTCCTTGAGCATCTGACCACCGACGACGGTGGACACACCGCGCACCGCCAAGCTCATCGCGCCGGTCACCAACCGGGTGACGCCGCGGCCGGGAGCCATGATCACCCGGATCATCCGGCCGTTGAGGAAATTGCCCAGTCGCTTGGGAGCGTCCAGGAAGTCGAGGGCATTGCGCGAGGGCGGGGTGTCGACCACGATCAGGTCCCACTCGCCTCGGTGGGCCAGCTGGCCCAGCTTCTCCATCGCCATGTATTCCTGTGTGCCGCCGAAGGAGGAAGCGACCGTCTGATAGAAGGGGTTGGCGAAGATCTGCTCCGCTTTCTCCCCGCTGGTGTGCTCGAGCACCATGTCGTCGAACGTGCGGCGCATGTTGAGCATCATCGCGTACAACTCGCCCTTGGCCTCGGGACCCAGCGCCACCCGTTGGGGGTTGTTGCCCAGGTCGGCGACGCCCAGTGACTGGGCCAGCCTGCGCGCGGGGTCGATGGTGAGCACCACGACCTTGCGTCCCTGCTCGGCGGCGCGCAGCGCGATGGCGGCGGCGGTGGTCGTCTTGCCGACGCCACCGGAGCCGCAGCAGACCACCACGCGGGCGGAGGGGTCGGCCAGGATCCGCGAAACATCGAGCGAGGCAGCCGGGGGGTGGGTCGGCGTGCTCATCGGACTCCCTGTGCGGTGAGGTGTTCGGCTAGTTCGTAGAGTCCGCCCAGATCCATTCCGTCGGGAAGGGCGGGCAGGTAGAGCCGGGAGATGTCGACCTTGGCCAGTTCCTCGGCGCTGTCGTCCTGTGCTTGCAGAGTGGCGGAGTGCTCGAACGTCTCGGTGAGCAGGCCCTGGAAATCGCTGTCGGAGAGGTCGATCCCCGCGGCGGCCAAGCCCGCGCGGACGGCGTCGGCGTCCAGCTCACCCCGAGCGGCCCGGGCGCGCAGGTCCGCTGGGAGCTGGCCTTCGGTCGCCCGGTTTACGATGACGGTGCCGATGCGTAGGTCGGCGGCGGTGAGCTCGGCGATGGCGTCCGTGGTTTCCTGCACCGGCAGCGCTTCCAGCAGCGTGACCAGATGAATCATGGTCTGGTCGGAGTGCAGCAGTTTGGACACGCCCTCGGCCTGCGAGGCGATCGGCCCGCCCTTGGCTACTTCGGCCATCGCCTTGGTGACGTCGAGGAACCCGGCGATCCGGCCGGTGGGCGGGGCATCGACCACGATCTCGTCGTAGACCCGCCTGCCGGACTTGTCCACGCGAACCGCGCATTCCTTGATCTTGCCGGTCAGGATGACGTCGCGTAGACCGGGCGCGATCGTGGTGACGAACTCGATGGCGCCCATCCTGCGCATCGCCCGCCCCGCGAAGCCGAGGTTGTAGAACATGTCGAGGTATTCGAGAAACGCGTGCTCGATGTCCAGCGCCAGTGCGACCACCTCACCGCCGCCGTCCGCGGTGGCGATTCGTGTCTCGGTCGGTGGCAGCGGCGGCAGGTCGAACAGCTGCGCGATCGATTGTCTGCTCTCCACCTCGACCAACAGCACGCGCCGTCCGCCCGCGGCGAGCGCCAGGGCCAGGGCCCCGGCCACCGTCGACTTGCCCGTGCCTCCCTTGCCGGAGACGTAGTGCAAGCGGGCCTGCTCAGCGCGCTTCGGCCACCTTGTGTCCAGTCCCGGCTCCGCCGAAAGCGGCACTGCTGTTGGTACTCCCACGATCGCGAGCCTATAACTCGTTACCCGATGCCGTCCGAGGGCTCCAGCTACTCCCCGGTCCCGGCGCGCCGCTGTACCAGACAGAATCCGGCTCCCACCTGTGCCTCCAGCCACACGAAGGCCGCGAACACGCCGCGACGCAGTCGCCGCAATTCAACAGAGCTACGCTCTCGCACATGAGTGATACGACCTTGTGGGAGTACGCGACCGTGCCGCTGCTGACGCACGCGACGAAGCAGATCCTCGACCAGTGGGGAGCCGACGGCTGGGAGCTGGTCACGGTGCTGCCCGGCCCGACCGGTGAGCAGCACGTCGCCTACCTCAAGCGGCCCAAGTAGAGGAGGGTGACGCAGTGACCCAGTGGGAGAAAAATCTCGCCGAACTCGGACTCACCCTGCCTCCGGTCGTGGCCCCGGTCGCGGCCTACATTCCCGCGATCCGTACCGGGTCGCTCGTCTACACCTCCGGCCAGCTGCCGTTCGTAGACGGTCGATTGTCCGCGGTCGGCAAGGTCGGCGCGGAGGTTTCGGTCGAGGCGGCCAAGGAGGCCGCGCGGTTGTGCGCGCTGAACGCGCTGGCGGCGGTGCACGACCTGGTCGGGCTGGACGCGGTGGTGCGGATCGTGAAGGTGGTCGGGTTCGTCGCATCGGCGCCGGGCTTCGGCGATCAGCCGGTGGTGATCAACGGCGCGTCGGAGTTCCTGGGGCAGGTCTTCGGTGACGCGGGCAAGCACGCGCGCTCGGCCGTCGGCGTCGCCGAACTTCCGCGCGACACCCCGGTCGAAGTCGAACTCATCGCCGAGGTGCGCTAGACCGGAACTACCGGCTCCATCTCTATCCGAGGTTTGCGATGACGTTGACACACCCCGCCTACGGGCAGCTCCGGCAGGTCACCGAAACGGCGGCGGTGCTGCTCGCCGACAATCCGGGGCAGATGACCCTGGAGGGAACCAACACCTGGATCCTTCGCGCCCCCGGACGGTCGGATTGTGTGGTCGTGGACCCGGGGCCGAAAGACAAAGCGCACAGCGCCGCGATCACCGACGCCACCGGTGGCCGGATCGCCCTCACCTTGATCACCCACCGCCATCACGACCACACCGGCGGTATAGATCGGCTGGTCTCGCTGACCGGCACGCCGGTGCGAGCCAAGGATCCCGCCTTCCTGCGGGGCTCGGACGCCCGCCTAGAGGACGGTGAGGTGATCGAGGCGGCGGGCTTGCGGATCACCGTGCTGCACACGCCGGGCCACACCGCCGACTCGGTGAGTTTCCTCCTCGACGACGCGGTGCTGACCGGCGATACCATCCTCGGCGCGGGAACCACCGTGCTGGACTCCAGCGACGGCACCCTGGCCGACTATCTGTCCTCGCTGGACCGGCTGGTCGAGGCGGGCAAGGGCAAGGCGTTGCTGCCCGCCCACGGTCCGGATCACCCGGATCTGGAGCCGGTCGCCCGCTACTACATCGCTCATCGGCACGAGCGCCTCGATCAGGTGCGGGAGGCGCTGCGGACGCTCGGCCCGGATGCGGGTGCGATGGCGGTGGTGCGGCGGGTGTACTCGGACGTGGACAAGCGGCTGTGGCCTGCCGCGCGCAGTTCGGTGCAGGCTCAGCTGAATTACCTGCGCGCGCAGGGATAGCAGAACGACAGAACGCCGGGTTCAGTGGAGCGCTGAACCCGGCGTCGCCGTATAGGTTCCGTGCGTTACCGTGCGCGGCGCGCGAGGCGCTCGGAGTCGGAGATGAGCACGCTCTTGCCCTCCAGGCGCAGCCAGCCGCGATGCGCGAAGTCGGCGAGCGCCTTGTTCACGGTCTCGCGGGAGGCGCTCACCAGTTGGGCGATCTCCTCCTGGGTCAGGTCGTGGGTGACCCGCAGCGCACCCGCCTCCTGGGTGCCGAAGCGCTGCGCGAGCTGCAGCAGCGCCTTGGCGACCCGGCCCGGGACGTCGGTGAAGATCAGGTCGGCCAGGTTGTTGTTGGTGCGGCGCAGGCGGCGGGCGAGAACGCGCAGCAGTTGCTCGGCGATCTCGGGCCGCTGATCGATCCAGGTCTTGAGGGCGTCGCGGTCCATCGTCACCGCGCGCACCTCGGTCACCGTGGTGGCGGTGGAGGTACGCGGGCCCGGGTCGAAGATCGACAGCTCGCCGAACATGTCGGACGGGCCCATGATGGTCAGCAGGTTCTCGCGGCCATCCGGCGAGCGGCGTCCGATCTTCACCTTGCCCGCCGTGATGATGTACAGCCGGTCGCCCGGCTCGCCCTCGTTGAAGATGACGTGGCCGCGCGGGAAATCCACCGGCTGAAGTTGCTTGGCGAGGGCGGCCACCGCAGTGGGCTCGACGCCCTGGAAGATGCCTGCTCTGGCGAGGGCCTCGTCCACGAATGTGCTCCTTATGGGAAATGGCTCTGTACTGGACCGAAGCGACTCGGCCAACAGCGCAGTCTACGCGGCGTCACTACAGCGTAGTGACGGACACCACGTAACGAGTGGATTGCGCGACGCTCGCGCCACGTCAGCTCGCGCGGGCCACGTCCAGCTCCTCGCCGCGAGAGCGACGCTTGCGCATCCGCGCCACAGCGGCAGGCAAACCGAGCTTCGTCAGCTCCTTCACCTCGGCATTGCTTGCCTTGTCCAGGTACTGCTGAACCTCTTCGTCGGGTTCGAGAAGCTTGCGGAGCCGGTTCTCGACCCGCTCCATACCCAGTGCGAACAGCATCAGCACCACTGGGAAGAGCACCACAGCGAGTCCTTGCATGACGAGCAGTAAACACCGTCGAGGTCTCAGATGGAACACGGCAACTGAACTGGAAGGGCAACGTTGTCCGGCGGTTCCGTATGGTGGACGCGTGCGCGTCTCCCCCTCCACCGCCGCCGGGAACGGGCTTCCGCCCGGCTCCGAGCCCTCCGAAACGCCGCCGGCCACCGCCGCGGCTCCGAAACGGAAAATCAGGGCGCGACAGGCGGAAACCCGGCTCGGGCTGGTCCGCCGCGCGCGCCGGATGAACCGCGAACTGGCGACCGCTTTCCCCGACGCGCACTGTGAGCTGGATTTCACCACACCGCTCGAATTGGCGGTGGCGACAATACTTTCCGCCCAGTGCACCGACGAGCGCGTGAATCTCACCACGCCCGCGTTGTTCGCCCGCTACCCGGACGCCCGCGCATACGCCGAGGCAAACCGCGCGGAGCTGGAGGAATACATCCGGCCCACCGGGTTCTTCCGGAACAAGGCCGCCTCGCTGATCGGCCTCGGCCAAGCACTGCTGGAGCAGTACGACGGTGAATTGCCTCACACCCTGACCGAACTGGTGCGGTTGCCGGGCATCGGGCGCAAGACGGCCAACGTCATCCTCGGCAACGCGTTCGGGGTGCCCGGCATCACGGTCGACACTCATTTCGGCCGCCTGGTGCGCCGCTGGGGATGGACCGACGAGGAAGATCCGGTGAAGGTCGAGCACATCGTCGGCGCGCTGATCGAGCGCAAGGAATGGACGATGCTCTCCCACCGGGTGATCTTCCACGGCAGGCGCGTGTGCCATTCCCGCAAGCCCGCGTGCGGCGCGTGCGTCCTGGCCAAAGACTGCCCGTCGTTCGGGATCGGGCCGACCGATCCGGATGCGGCGGCCAAGCTGGTGAAAGGGCCGGAGCGGGAGCATCTGCTCGAGCTGGTGGGCCGGTGAGCCCGGAGCCCTCGGGCCGAAGGAGTGCGGGGCATGCGTGGCGGTGGGCACTGGCCGGTCTGATCGTGGTGGTGGCGCTGGCGGTCGCGGTGTGGCCGCGCGACGACGACGAGACGACGGGGCGGCAGTCGCCTCCCAGCACCCCCGGCGTTTCCGATGACGTGCGCGCCGCCGCCGGTCTGCCCGCCTGCCCGAGCGGCGCCGCCACCGGAACCGGTCCGCTGGCCGGGATGACTCTGGACTGCCTGGCGGACGGCAGGCCCGTCGACCTGGCCGCCGCGCTGGCGGGCAAGCCCGCCCTGCTGAACCTGTGGGCCTACTGGTGCGCACCGTGCGCTGAGGAGTTGCCGTATTTGCAGCAATACGCGCGACGCGCCGGGAACGCGATTACCGTGCTGACCGTGCACAGCGACCCTGATGAGGCCAAGGCTCTGTCGCGGCTGCGCGGACTGGACGTTCAGTTGCCCGGCGTGCTCGACGCCGACGCGCGGGTACGCACGGCCGTCGGCGCTCCAGCGGTGTTACCGATCTCGGTGCTGGTGCGGGCCGACGGCTCGGTCGCCGACGTCGTGGTGCGGGCGTTCGACGGGGTGGATGACATCGCGAACACGGTGGCGGGCAAGCTCGGAGTGGCCGCATGACAACGCGGGTGGACGAATCGATGGTGGAGGTGACGGTGCGGGCGAGCACGCGGCTCGGTGGGCGAATGCGCGGGGGAGGTGTGCGATGAGCATCGAAATGCCGCCCGACATCCCGAAATGGCTGACCCGCTCGGCCGAGCCGGTCGCCGACAGCGCTGACACCCTGACCAGGGCGCGGGCGCTGCGCCGCGCCATGACCCTGACTTCGAAGCCGCGTCAAGCCGCGGTGCTCGTGCTGTTCGGCGGCTCGCCCGAGCCGGACCCGGCCGCACCCGGCGGATTGCCCGCCGACGCGGAAGTGCTGCTCACCCAGCGCGCCTCCACCATGCGCCAGCATCGCGGGCAGGTCGCCTTCCCCGGCGGTGCAGTGGACCCGGACGACGCCGGGCCGATCGACACCGCGCTGCGCGAGGCCTGCGAGGAGACCGGTCTCGACCGGTCCGGCGTGGAGCCGTACGCGGTGCTGCCGAAGCTGTTCGTGCCGCCATCCCGTTTCGACGTTTCGCCGGTCCTCGCGTACTGGCGCACGCCGGGCGCGGTGCGGGTCGTCGATCAGGGCGAGACCGAGCGGGTCGTGCGCGTCCCGTTGGCGCAGCTGCTCGATCCCGCCAACCGCTTCCTGGTCCGCAGCACCCTCGGCTACCAGAGCCCGGCGTTCCAGGTGGACGGGATGCTGGTCTGGGGCCTGACCGGCGGGATCCTCGCCGGGATCAGCAAGGCCTCCGGTTGGGACCGCGAGTGGGACCACGACGACGTTCGTGATTTGGAGACCGCCTTGGCCGCCGTGGGGATGACGTTATGAGCTCATCGGCGTGGCTCGACATCGCCGTCGTGCTGCTCGCGCTGCTGGCCGCCTCCTCGGGGTGGCGGCAGGGCGCGGTGGCCTCGGCGCTGGCCTTTCTCGGCGTGGTGCTCGGCGCGGTCGCCGGCATCCTGATCGCGCCGCACATCCTGCTGCACGTCGACGAGGGCCGCACCAGGGTGCTCACCGGTGTGCTGCTCATCGTGGTGCTGGTGATCGTCGGTGAAGTCGCGGGCATGGTGCTGGGACGCGCCGCGCGCAGCGGCATGCGTCATCCGTTCACGCGCAGCGTGGACAGCGTGGTCGGCGCGGTGCTGCAGGCGGTCGCCGTGCTGGTCACCGCGTGGCTGCTGGCGCTGCCGCTGGCCACCTCCTCGCAGCCGGCCATCGCGACCGCGATCAACGGCTCGCGGGTGCTCGCCGACGTCAACGACGTCGCGCCGAACTGGCTGCGCAAACTGCCCAACGAGTTCTCCAAGCTGCTCAACACCTCCGGCCTGCCGGACGTGATCGGGCCGTTCGGGCGGGCGCCGATCGCGGCCGTCGAACCGCCGGATCCGAGCGTACTGGCCAGCCCTGTCGCCGCGTCCCTGCAGCAGAGCGTGCTGCGCATCCGGGGCGTCGCGCCGAGTTGCCAGCGGGCGCTGGAAGGTTCGGGCTTCGTGATCGCGCCGGAGCGCGTGATGACCAACGCCCACGTCGTCGCGGGCACCACGAGCGTCGCGGTGGACACCCCGCGCGGCCCGCTGGACGCCAACGTCGTGCTGTTCGATCCGTCCAAGGACGTCGCGGTGCTCGCCGTGCCCGGTCTCACCGCCCCGGTGGTGCCGCGTGCGCCCGCACCCGCCCGCTCGGGTGACAGCGCGATCGTGCTCGGGTACCCGGGCGGCGGACCGTACACCGCGAGCGCGGCCCGGGTACGCGAGACGCTGGATCTCACCGGCCCGACCATCTACCGCAACGGCACCGTCGAGCGTGAGGTCTACACCGTTCGCGGCCAGGTCAGGGCGGGCAATTCCGGTGGCCCGCTGGTGGATACGGAAGGGCAGGTGCTCGGCGTTGTGTTCGGAGCCGCCGTCACCGACGACGACACCGGGTACGTGCTCACGCTGGCGGAGGTCCGCGCCCAGCTCGACGCGGCCGAACGAGTCGGCGCCCCGGTGGATACCGGCGCCTGCGTACTCAGCTGAATCGCTGGCCCTGGCCACGCATCCGCGTGGCCGGGGCGGGTGTCAGCGGCTCATGCGAGAAGCTTGGCCAGCTCCGTGGTCACGGCGTCCGGGTTCTCCTGGTGAGCGAAGTGGCCCGCCGCCGGGATACCGGCCAGCCGCCGTTCCGGCGAGAGATGGAGGTCGCGGCGGAAGGTCCCCGGCAGCACGTACGCGTCCAGCTCGCCGCGCATCGCCAGTACCGGAATGTGGATGGGTTCGCGCATGGTCGCCATGAACCGGCGGCCGTCCGGACGCCATTGACTGCGGAAGGCCCAGCGCTGGTATTCCAGCGCGCAATGCGCGGCCCCGGGAACGCGAATCGCCGACCGCATGCGTCGTGCGGTGTCGACGAACTCGGCGGTGCCCGCCCATCCCGCGCTCACCCGCTGCCGTAGCAGTCGTTCCACTTCGAAGCCGTCGGCGGTGGTCAGTAGATGCTCGCCGTAGCGGGGCAACTGGTAGCGAAGGAAGTTCGGCAGCCAGGCCGCGCGCTGGCGGCGGTTGCGCAGCACGGCGCTCTTGAGCGCCGACGGATGCGGCGAGCCGACCAGCGCGATGGAACGCACCAGTCGCGGATGCAGCACCGCGGTGGTCCAGCAGACCAATCCGCCTTCGGCGTGCCCGACCAGCGTCGCCTCGGTGTAGCCGAGCGCCCGGATGAGCCCGGCGACGTCACCGGCGAGCGTCCAGCCGTCGTAACCGCGCGGCGGCTTGTCGCTGTCGCCGTAGCCGCGCAGGTCGACGGCCACGCTTCGGTAGCCGAGCTCGGCCAGGCCGGTCAATTGGTGACGCCAGGACCACCAGAAGTCGGCGAAGCCGTGCAGCAGCACGACCAGCGGGGCATCGGAGCGCTCGGGCGCCGCGTCCACGACGTGGAATCGAATGCCGTTGGCGTGCACGTCCCGATGGGTCCACCGTCCGTCGTAACGGACGCTGGACGGATCCGGAAGCAAGTTCGCCGACACGCCGATCGAGCCTAGTAGCCGCCGTATCGGCTCGTGAACGCGCCTAGGAAGTCCGCTTCTCCAGCACAAGGCGATCCTCGTGCGCGGAAGCGCCCAGCCCGTGCGGCAGCACCGTGCGCGCCTGCTTGAGCGAGTCGATCGTCTTCTCCGGCGCGCGCAGTTTCTTCACCCGCCGGTACCCGAGGAACGCCAGCACCGCGGTCGCCGCGATCATCAGCAGGAAGACGATCAGGAAGGCCGCCCAGCGCGCCAGCCACACGTCGAGCAGCTCGCCGAGGAAGAAGAAAAAGAAGAAGGTGCTGAACAACAGCACGGTGAGCGCGAGGATGAAGAAGACGCTGCCCTGCAGGCCCTTCTTGATCTCGCCGGTGACCTCGGCCTTGGCCAGCTCGACCTCGGCGCGGACCAGGGTCGACATCTGCTCGGCTGCGTCACGGACCAGGGTTCCGAAACTCGCGGAGCCGAGCGGATCGGCGTCCGTGAGAGGAATGGAGGTGACCGTACGACCGCGCTCCGCGTCGCTCCCGTTACCGCCGTGGTTGAAACTCACTTGGTCGACCCTTCTCCCTGTCCCGGCACTGCTGAAACTCCCGTTCGATGGGCGGCGCACCCGGTGCCCTCCGTGGTCACGCAGGCTACCGCCTCCGGGCGAATCGCTCGCGCCGCCGTATTGTTCACGTTGTAGCGCACGGGCGTCCCGCCGAGCCTGGTGGACACGCCCACGCCGCAACAGTAGCGCCGAACCGGCGAGCGACGCCGCCATTGATGTGACCAACACAGCGGCTTTCGCCAACTCGACGGCGGATCCGTCCGCGACATCGGCGAGCGCGAGTTCCGCCACGAGAAGGCTAACCGTGAACCCGATCGCGCCGAGCACCGACAGGGCGAACATGTCCCGCCAGCCGAGCCCGCTGGGGCGGGTCGCGATGCCCAACCGGATTGCCATCCAGCTCATCCCGAAGATGCCGAGCGGTTTGCCGATCAGGAGCCCGAGAATCACGGCGAGGGCGAGCCGGTCGGTGAACAACTCGCCGAACACCTTGGGATTCAACGGGACTCCGGAGGCGAACAGGGCGAACAGCGGAACGCACAGCCCGGCGGAGACCGGCTGGAAGAGGTGCTCCAGCCGGGTGGCGGGCGCTTGTCGTTCTCCGGGATCCGGGCGCACCCGGGTGAGCAGGCCGAGCGTGACGCCGGCCAAGGTGGGATGGATGCCCGCCTCGTGCAGCGCATACCAGGACACCAGCGCCAGCGGAACATAGAGCAACGGTGTACCGATTCGCGCGCGCTGCCCCAGCGCCCAGCCTGCGAAGCATCCGGCCGCGGCGAGCAGCCACAGCAGCGACACCGTCGTGGTGAACAGGACCGCGATCAGGATGATCGCCATCAGGTCGTCGACCACCGCGAGGCTCAGCAGGAACACGCGCGCGCCCGCCGGGATGCGCGAACCGGTCAGCGCGAGCACGGCGAGCGCGAACGCGATGTCGGTGGCGACCGGGATGGCCCAGCCGCGCTCCATGCCGGGGACGCCGAAGCCGACGACGGCCGCGATCAGGGCGGGGGTCACCACACCGCCGATCGCCGCGATGACCGGCAGCGCGGCGCGCCTGCGGTCGGCGAGTTCGCCGACGACCAGTTCGCGTTTGAGTTCAAGGCCCGCGACGAAGAAGAAGACCGCGAGCAGACCGTCCTTGGTCCAGTCGGCCAGCGTCAGTTCCAAATGCAGTCGCGGGATCGCGACGACCGTCTCGGTCATCGTCAGATAGCTCGCTCCCCACGGCGAGTTCACCCACAGCAACGCCGTCGCCGCGGCGATCAGAAGCAGTGCGCCTCCGACGGTTTCCGTGCGCAGGTAGCGAGACAGTTCCGAGCGCACTTGGATGATCACGGGAAACCTTTCGGGCGGTGGTCGGGCCGAGTGGACGCTGCACTCGGCCGGAGCCGGCGTACGCGTGCGCGACCGCTCGCCGACCAGACTTCCCGGCACACCTGACGCAATCTTAACGGGGGCGGCCGGTGACGGAGCCCGCCACCGGCCGTGCCCAGCGCCGCGCGGTCAGTCCTTGCTCGCCCGGATCGCTTCGAAGACGCTCGGGTCGACGAGGGTGGAGGTGTCGCCGAGTTCGCGTCCTTCGGCGACGTCTCGCAGGAGGCGGCGCATGATTTTGCCGCTGCGGGTTTTGGGGAGTTCGGGGACGATG